>DASSQF010000132.1:0-20627 GCA_035702685.1 Propionibacteriaceae bacterium | reverse complement strand
GTCGTGGGGTGGTCGCTCCTCGTGCACGCGCGTCCGCTGCTCTGGGCGGGTACGGCCGGTGCGGCGGCGTGCATCGCGCTCAGCGCGTCCCGTGGCGTCCTCGTGGGACTCGCCGCGAGCCTTCTCGTGGCTCTCCTGCTGCGGAAGCGTGCGCCCGTACGGACGAGGTGGTACGTGCTCGCCGGCACGGCGGTTGTCGTGGGTGCGGCCGCGCTCCTCCTGCCCGCCACCGCCGCGCGGGTCACCGGCGCGTCCCCGTTCGCCGACTCCACCGTCGCTGGCCGGCTCCTCCTCTGGGGCGAGTCCGTACGGCTCTGGCTCGCCCATTCCCTGGCCGGTGTCGGACCGTCACACTTCGTGGACGCGATCAACCGCTTCCACACCGCGGAGTGGGCAGCAGCGGTCGGTCCGTACGCACCGCCGGACTCGCCGCACGACGTCGTCCTGCAGGTGCTCTGTGCGACGGGCGTCCTCGGTCTCGCCGCACTCGTGGCGATCGGGGTCGTGGCCGTCCGCGACGCGCTCACCGTACGGTCGAGCCTGCTCGTGGTCTCCGCCACGGTGGCTGCCGGCCTGCTCGCCACGTACCTCACGTCCTTCACCGATCCGGTGACCACCGCGCTCGGCGCGTTCGTCGTCGGAGGGTCGCTCGGCGTGCGCCGGGACGTGACGCTCGCCGGACCGCTGAGGATCGGGGTCTCGGCGCTCGCCGGCGCGGTGAGCCTGTGGCTGGGAGTGAGCCTGCTCGTCGCCGAGACGGGCTACTCCCGCACGCTCACAGCCGTGGCGCCGACCGGTCCAGGCATGAGCGCCATCGCCGCCAGGCCCTGGGACGCCGACCTCACCCGCCGGGTCGCGTACACCCTCTCTGCGCTGGCCCGGAAGCCGGGTGCGGACGTGCGCCCCGTCCTCGCGCCGCTGCGCGACGCGTGCGCGCGCCTGCCCGAGTCGACGGAGTGCCTCGTGACGCTCTCGACGGCGACCGACGTCAGCGGCGACCACGCAGGGGCGCTGGCGGCTGCGGAGGCGGCGCTCGCCGTCGACCCCACCGACGTGGACGCTCACCTGGCCCGCGGCATCGCCCTCGCCGAGCTGTCCCGGCCGGCCGACGCGGAGGCCGCGTTCCTCACGGCTGCCCGGCTCCGCCCGAGCGCACCGGAACCGTGGACCGACCTCGCCCGGCTGTACGACGCGCAGGGCCGCGGTAACGACGCCAACCTGGCCCGCGCGAAGGCGACGTCGCTCACGAGGCGGTGACGAGCACGTCGGTCACCCCGACAGCGTGTGGTGCGGGTCGGCCGCGTCAGCCCTCGGTACCGTCCATCGGCAACGCACGCCGCGGGGCCGTCGTCGTGCCCGCCTCACGGGACGCTCCGGTTCCGGCGGGCGTCTCCTCGTCGTCGTGCACGATGACGGGGTCCTCGTCCTCTGTCGGGATGCCTCGTACGCCCTCCGCGCGGACGCCCCGCGTGGACGGGCGCCCTGCTCGCGCCGAGACCAGCGCGAACAGGAGCAGGCACACGGCACCCGCGACAGTCATGAGGGTGCCGCTCACGAGGCCGACGACCACGTGGACCTGGACGGGCAGTCCCTCGAACACGTACCGGGCGACGATCGCGAGGTAGCCGACGACGACGAGCGCTCCGGTGCCCGTCCAGAGCCACCCGGTGTGGGACGCGACACGGGTGGCGACGAGGTACGTCCACGCGACGACGACGACAGCGAGCGTCGTGTGCAGCACGATCGCTGTCACCGCGGCCCCCTTGCCCGTCCGGTCACGGCGCGACGGCGTCGCGCTCGGCTCCGCACAGTATGCCGGGTGCGGGACGGGGTCAGCGCCCGGTCGGTACGAGCTCGTGACCTAGCGGCCCGTACCGCCGTACACGACCGCCTCGCCCTCGGCGTCGAGGCCGAAGGCGGTGTGCGCGGCACGGACGGCGTCGTCCACCTGCTCCGCAGGTACGACGACAGAGATCCGGATCTCGGACGTGGAGATCATGCCGATGTTTATTCCCGACGCGGCGAGCGCGGTGAAGAACGTCGCGGAGACGCCCGGGTGGGACCGCATCCCCACGCCGACGACCGACACCTTGCCGATCTCGTCGTCATACAGGAGGTCGGTGAACCCGATGCCGTCCTGGACCGCGCGCAGGGCCTCCAGCGCCTTGGCCCCGTCGGACTGCGGCAGCGTGAACGAGATCGCGGTCGACGCGTCCTGGACGGACACGTTCTGGACGATCATGTCGATGTTGATCCCGGCGGCCGCGACGGCCTCGAAGATCTTGGCGGCCTCGCCGATCTTGTCGGGTACCCCGACGACGGTGATCTTCGCCTCGCTGCGGTCATGGGCGACGCCGGTGATGAGTGCGGCCTCCATGGCGGGTCCTTTCGTGATGAGCGACGAGTCCTTGACCCAGGTGCCGGGCTTGGTGGAGAACGAGGACCGCACGTGCACGCCCACACCGGAGCGGCGCGCGTACTCGACGCAGCGCAGGTGCAGGATCTTGGCGCCGTTCGCGGCGAGCTCGAGCATCTCCTCGTACGAGATCTCCGGGATCCGCCGGGCACCGGGCACGATGCGCGGGTCGGCCGTGAAGACCCCGTCCACGTCGGTGTAGATCTCGCAGTATTCGGCGCCGAGCGCATCGGCGAGCGCGACGGCTGTCGTGTCGGACGCGCCCCGCCCCAGGGTCGTGATGTCCTTGGTCGTCTGCGAGACGCCCTGGAAGCCGGCGACGATGACGACGTCGCCGTCGCTCAGCGCCTCGACGATCCGGCCGGGCGTGATGTCGATGATGCGGGCGTTCCCGTGGGTGGCCGTGGTGATGACGCCCGCCTGGGACCCCGTGAACGACCGGGCGTGAAAGCCGGTGTCCGCGATCGCCATCGCCAGCAGTGCGGCGCTCATCCGCTCGCCCGCGGTCAGCAGCATGTCGAGCTCACGGGCGGGGGGCTGAGGGCTGACCTGCTGGGCGAGGTCGAGCAGCTCGTCGGTGGTGTCACCCATCGCGGAGATTACGACGACGACGTCGTGCCCCTGCTTCCTGCTCTCGACGATCCGCCGCGCGACCCGCTTGATGCTCTCCGCGTCGGCGACGGACGACCCGCCGAACTTCTGGACGACCCGTGTCACCTGACCTCCCTTGCCGGTCCACGAGTCTAGGGGTTCGCCCGCGTCCCGCCGGGCGGTGCTCACGCGAAGTACGCGCCGCCGTTGATGTCGACGATCTCGCCCGTGACCCACGATGCGAGCGGGGACGCCAGCCACAGTGTGGGACCGGCGACGTCGGCCGGCACCCCGGCACGGCCCAGCGGGATGCCGGCGATCTGCGTGGCGGCCTCGGGCGCCGGGGTGTGCGTCGCGTGGAACTCGGTCTGGTCGATGAACCCGGGCGCCAGCCCGTTCACGGTGATCCGCCGTGGTGCGAGCTCCTTGGCGAGGCCGCGGGTGAAGGCGAACATGCCCGACTTCGCCGTCGCGTACGCGACCGCGCCGGCCCCGCCACCGTTGTGGCCGGCCAGGCTCGCGACGTTGATGATCCGGCCGCCGTCCGCGAGGTGGGGCAGGACGGCCGCCGTCATGAGGAACATCGTGTCGAGGTTGAGCGCCATCACCTCGCGCCAGTGCGCGTACGTCATCTCGCCCATCGCGACACGCTTGACCATGCCTCCGACGTTGTTGACGAGCACGTCGACGCCGCCCAGCGCCTCGACCACCTGGGCGACCGCGTCGCGCGTGTCGGCCTCGTCGGTGGCGTCGTTACTCACGGAGACGAGTCCGGGGCACGCCTCGCGCAGCGCGTCGTCGGGCTCGTGACGGTGGTACGTGACGGCCACCCGGGCTCCTTCGGCTCCGAAAGCCTCCGCGATGCCTCGCCCGATCCCCGTACCGCCGCCGGTCACGAGCACCCTCGCGCCGGCCAGTCCCAGACCCGTCGTCATGCTCGCAACCTAGCCACGCCCGGAATGCGCCGAGCTCGGCTGCAGGTTGTTGCCTGCCCCTGCCGGCGCGTCCAGAGGGCACCGACCGGTCTCGCCGTTCCGGTGTAGTGGCAGCATTGGAGAGGTGACGACGAGACCGGCGTACGAGACGTACCCCCGCCCCGCGCCGTTCGTCGCCCCCGAGCGGTGGGAGCAGCCGGTGTTCGCGGCGCCTCCCCCGTCCGAGTCCGACCCAGACCAGCAGTCCCCGGCGCCCCCTGCGCCCAGGACCGGAGAGCGAGAGATCGAGCCGTGACCATCCCGTACGAGAACGTCCCGCAGCGCATCGGCAACGCCGAGCGGGACGCAGCCGTCCAACGGCTGCGCGTGAACCTCGACGAGGGGCGGCTGGACCAGAGGACGTACGAGACCCGCGTCGCGTCCGCGCTCGCCGCGACGACGCAGGACGACCTCGACCCGCTGTTCCACGACCTGCCTCCGGTCGTGACCAGCGCCACCACGTACGAGCTCTACCCGCACCAGTCCGTCGCCATGCCGACCCCCTCCCCGTACCTGGAGGCCGCTCCCACGCCGGAGCAGCAGGGCGCGTACAGGCCGCAGTTCGACTGGTTCACCTCGATGCCCACCTGGGCGAAGGTCATCATCGTCGTCGTGGCGCTGACGCTCATCGCCGGGCTCTTCCGCGTCGGAGGCTGGTGGCTCATCTTCTTCTTCCCCGCCCTCTTCAGCCGCTGGGGGCGCAACGCGTCCGTGCGGAACAGACGCAACAGGCAGCGGCGCTACTAGCGAGGTGGTGAGATCGGCACATGAACCTCCAGGTCAGGCGCAACGAGGGTGATCGCCGGTACGAGCTCGTCTCCGACGACGGCGAGCTCATCGGGCTCATCGACTACCGCGTCACGGACGCGGTGATCGACCTGTTCCACGCCGAGACGAACCCGGCGCACGGCGGCAAGGGGTACGGCTCGATGCTGGCACGGGGGGCCCTCGACGACATCCGCGCCCGCGGCGGCCTGACCGTACGTGCCGGCTGCTCGTTCGTCGCGGACTTCATCGACAAGAACCCGGAGTACCGGGACCTCCTCTGACCCCACGTCCCGGCCGCCTCCAGGAGACAATGCGCTCGGGAGAACCGGCCCGTGCGGGGAGACGGGTGACCCTCCCGGAGAGGACCTGAGTCGCTCTCCGAGAGGGTCTGTGGTGAGGGGGAAGCCCCGCCCTGTGTCAGGCCTTGGCCACCTGGAACGCGAGGCCGAGCTCGGCGTCCTCGGTCCAGTCGTCGCCGGCAGCGCCCGTCTCCACGACGCTCGTCGCGAGCACCTCGTCGGCCACGGACGACCCGTCCTGACGGAGGGCCTCCGCCGCCTCGCCGGTACCTGCCCAGCTGAGCGTGATGCGGTCGGAGACCTCGAGGCCGGCGTTCTTCCGCGCCTCCTGCACGACGCGTACGACATCGCGCAGCAGCCCCGCCCGTACCAGCTCAGGCGTCAGCTCGAGGTCCAGCGCCACCGTCTCACCCTGCTCGTTGACGACGGACCAGCCCTCGCGCGGCCGCTCGGAGACGATGACCTCGTCGGCCGTGACCTCTGTACCGCCCTCGAAGTCCACCGTCGCCTTCCCGTCCGCATGCAGGGCAGCGGCCAGCGCTGCGGCGTCGGCATTCGCGATCGCCTGGGCCACGAGCGGCGTCTGCTTGCCGAACCGCTTTCCGAGGGCCCGGAAGTTGCCCTTCGCCGAGTGGTCGACGAGGTCGCCGGCCGACGAGAACGACTCCAGCGCACCGACGTTGAGCTCAGCGGTGATCTCGCCGACGATCTCGTCGTTGAGCTGCGACAGGGTCGTCGAGGCGAGCAGGGCACGGCGCAGCGGCTGCCGCGTCTTGACCTTCGCCTCGCTGCGCGCCGCACGTCCGAGCTCGACGACCCGACGAGCCAGCCCCATCTCCCGCACGAGCTCCGCGTCGATGAGGGACTCGTCGACGACCGGCCACGGCGCGAGGTGTACCGAGGCGGGCGCGGCCGGGTCCGTCGCGACGACGAGGTCCTGCCACACGCGCTCCGTGACGAACGGCACGACCGGCGCCATGAGGCGCGTCACGACGTGCAGCACCTCGTGCAGCGTCTGGAGCGCCGATGCCTCCCCGTCCCAGAACCTGCGACGCGACCGCCGCACGTACCAGTTCGACAGGTCGTCGGTGAACGCCTGAAGCCTCGTACCCGCGGCGAGAGTGTCGAAGCTCTCGAGGTCGTTCGTCACGTCCCGGACGAGCTGGTTCGTGACACTGAGCAGCCAGCGGTCGAGCACGTGGCGCTCGGCCGGAGCCGGCCCGTCGCCCGGGGTCCAGCCGTTGGCCCGCGCGTACAGGGCGTGGAACGCGACGGTGTTCCAGTACGTCAGCAGCACCTTGCGGACGATCTCCTGCAGCGCGGCGTGGCCGACCCGGCGCGGCAGCCAGGGCGAGCCGCCGGCGGCCATGAACCACCGCACCGCGTCCGCACCGTGCGTGTCCATGAGCGAGATGGGCTCGAGGATGTTGCCGAGGTGCTTGCTCATCTTGCGGCCGTCCTCGGCGAGGATGTGGCCGAGGCACAGCACGTTCTCGTACGAGCTGCGGTCGAAGGCGAGCGTCGAGACGGCCATGAGCGAGTAGAACCACCCGCGCGTCTGGTCGATGGCCTCGCAGATGAAGTCGGCCGGGAACGCGTCCTCGAACTGCTCCTTCGAGCCCTCGACGTACGGGAAGCCCCACTGCGCGAACGGCATCGAGCCCGAGTCGAACCACGCGTCGATGACCTCCGGGACGCGTCGGGAGCGCTCGCCGCACGTGGGGCAGGTGAACGTCACGTCGTCCACGTACGGCCGGTGCGGGTCGAGCTCCGAGAGGTCCTCGTGGGCCAGCTCGGACAGCTCGGCGAGCGAGCCCACGCACACCTGGTGGTCGTGCTGGCAGCGCCAGATCGGCAGCGGGGTCCCCCAGTACCGGCTGCGCGACAGGGCCCAGTCGATGTTGTTGTTGAGCCAGTCGCCGTACCGCCCGTGCTTGATCGACTCCGGGTACCAGGTGGTCGCCTCGTTCTCGCGGAGAAGCGCGTCCTTGATCTGGGTGGTCCGGATGTACCAGGACGGCTGGGCGTAGTACAGCAGCGGCGTGTGGCAGCGCCAGCAGTGCGGGTAGCTGTGCTCGTACGGGAGCACGCGGTACATGAGGCCCCGCTTCTGCAGGTCCTCGACGAGGACCTTGTCGGCCGCCTTGAAGAACATCCCGCCCACGAGCGGTACGGACGCCTCGAACGTCCCGTCCGGGCGGATCGGGTTGACGAGCGGCAGCCCGTACTTGCGGCACGTGAGCATGTCGTCCTCGCCGAACGCCGGTGCCTGGTGGACCAGGCCGGAGCCGTCGTCGGTCGTGACGTAGTCGGCCAGCAGCACGTAGTGCGTGCCGCCGACGACGTCGGGGAACTCGACCAGGTCGAACGGGCGCTCGTACGTCCAGCCCTCCATCTCGGTGCCCTTGTACGTCTGGCCGAGGCGCCAGCCGTCGCCGAGCACCTTCTCCGCCAGAGGCTCCGCGACGACGAGGGTCTCGGTGCCGTCGGTGGCCACGACGTACGTGACGTCGGGGTTCACCGCGACCGCCGTGTTCGCGACGAGGGTCCAGGGTGTCGTCGTCCAGACCAGCAGCGTCGCCTTCCCGGCGAGCGGGCCGGAGGTGAGCGGGAACCGCACGTACACGCTGGGGTCGGTGACGGTCTCGTACCCCTGTGCCAGCTCGTGGTCGCTCAGCGTCGTGCCACAGCGCGGGCAGTACGGCGCCACCCGGTAGTCCTCGACGAGGAGGCCCTTCGAGTGGATCTGCTTCAGCGCCCACCACACGGACTGCACGTAGTCGGGCGACATGGTCCAGTACGCCTCGTCGAGGTTCACCCAGTAGCCCATGCGCTGCGTGAGCTCCGTGAACGCGTCGACGTGACGGCTCACCGACTCGCGGCAGCGCGCGTTGAACTCCTCGACGCCGTACGCCTCGATGTCGGGCTTGCCGTTGAACCCGAGCTCACGCTCGACGGCGAGCTCGACGGGCAGGCCGTGGCAGTCCCAGCCGGCCTTGCGGTCGACGTGGTAGCCCTGCATCGTCTTGAACCGGGGGAAGACGTCCTTGAAGACCCGGGCCTCGATGTGGTGGGTGCCGGGCATGCCATTGGCGGTCGGCGGCCCCTCGTAGAACGTCCAGGGCTCCCCGCCGGCCGTCTGCTCCAGGGACTTCGCGAACACGTCCGAGGAGTCCCAGAAGTCCAGGATCTCGCGCTCCATCGCGGGCAGGTCGACCTGCGGCGGGACCGGGCGGTACTGGCTCATCGGACATCCTTCGTCGTCTCCGGCGAAGGGACGAGGCACGCCAGCAGGCGGGCACCCCGCGGTACCACCCTTCTTGGGACCCAGAGGGTCCCCACTCTTTCCGCGCCGCTGCCGGTTCTAGTGAGCACGCTTTCCGTGCCGTTCTTCCGGCGGCTCCGGGGTGATGGCCCCATCGTCGCTGTGCGGACGCCTGCACGAGTGTAGCCCGAAGCGTCGGCGGCTGGCTTCGTGAAGGTCCCGCTGGGTTCGTGCATCTCCGCTGTCAACCGACCCGGTGGCTGTAGCGTCCTCTCACCATGAGGGCCATCCGTCGACGTACGGCTCTGCGGCTGCTCGGCCTGTCCGGGCTGGCGCTGTGGGTGCCTGTGTCCGGGTGCGAGAAGGGGGACGCGAGGATGGCGATCTCCGACGTGCCCCGGGCACCTCAAGGCGGCCTTGTCCGGTCCTCGCTCACGCCCTTCGCATCCAGGCTTCTCGATGCGATGCCCCAGGGCAACGCGGTGTTGTCGCCCGCCTCGGTGGCGGTCGTGCTGGCCATGCTGGGCAACGGCACGGCGACGACCACGCGCGAGGAGGTCGAGACGGTGCTCGGCTCGCCCGTCGGGGCGCTGAATGTCGAGCTCAACGGGCTGGCGCAGCGGCTCGTCGCCCTGGCCGGCCAGAAGGGCACGGAGGTCACGTTCTGGGACGCCCTGTGGCTCCAGAAGGACACCACGTGGAAGAAGCCGTTCCTGGACGCGCTGAAGGAGTGGTACGGAGCGGGAGCGATGCTCGCCGACTTCATCCACGACCCCGCGGACGCGGTGACCCGGATCAACACGTGGTGCGACGCGGCCACGAAGGGGCTCATCTCCTCGATCGTCGACCGGTCGATGATCACTCCTGACACCCGCGTCGTGGCGGGTAACGCGGTACGGATCAAGGGCGACTGGGCCTCGCCGTTCGAGCCGTCGCTGACACGCAAGCAGCCCTTCCGGACCGGGTCCGGAAGCCCGGTCGACGTCGACATGATGCACGGGATGCCGTACCTGCGGTACCTGAGGACCGACGCCATGACCTCGGTCGCCCTCCCATTCCGCCACGAGGACCTGGCGTTCATCGTCGCCCTGCCGGCGAACGGATCGCTGACCCTGTCCGGACTGCCGGACCTGACGGGCGTGCTCGACGGCGACCGGACCGAGCTGAACCTCTCCCTGCCGAAGTTCCGCGCCGAGCTCGCACAGCCGCTCAAGGACCCGCTGACGAGGATGGGCCTCGTCGATGCGTGGAAGCCAGGCGTCGCGGACTTCTCGGCCATCACGGGCGACCGCTCCCTGAACCTCGACTTCGTGCAGCACAAGGCCGTTCTCCGCGTCGACGAGAAGGGCGCCGAGGGTGCAGCCGTGACCGCGGGTGGCGCGACCGCGACGGCTCTCCCCGCGCTGTCGTTCACTGTGGACCGGCCCTTCTTCTGGGCCGTGGCGCACGTACCGACACGGTCGCTCGTGATGCTCGGCCGCGAGACGGACCCGACCCGGGTCGCGTGAGGGCCTCCCTCAGCCCAGGCCGTCGTTCAGCCGGCGTGACGCGTCGAACTGTGGGCTCTTCGCGGGCAGGATCGGCAGCGTCGCGGCGATCGGGGCGACTCTGCTCCTCACCGACGTCCACACGGTCCTCTTCGTCACGGGCTGCGGCTGCGGCACGTGCGCACGCTCGGGCAGGGACACGCGGAGGTCGGCGGGCACCATCGAGTCGACCGCGCGGACGAGCAGTGGTCCCTGCTCGTACAGGGTGGGCTCGATCGCATGCTCGAAGCCGTCGCGGGTGATGACGCCGCGGCCGCCGTCCCCGTACGCGAGGAGCAGCACGATGTCCGCCGCGGGGATGTCGAGGCCTCTCGACTCGTCCTCGCGGAGGTGGATGAGGCTCGGCATGACATAGGCGGCGGCGTGCGGCCGGGAGGCGTCGACGGAGGGGTGGGCGACCGCTCCCTCACGCCGGGCGCGTCCCATCACGGGGGCGTCGACGGGCATGTCGAACGGGTTGTCGAGGTTGCTGCCCGCCGGCAGCCCGACGAGGTGCCGGTCCTGGATCCGTACGGCGAGCTCGGCGACCTCGATGGGCGTCACGCTCTCGGCGCGCTCCAGCATGTCGGCGGGCGTCAGCGGAGGCAGCCCCAGCAGGTCGTCGAGAGCGGCGCGCTGGAGCAGCTCGAAGTGGTGGGCGGGGTCGGAGACCTTCCGGCGCGTGTCGGCGACGAGGTCGTCGAGCTCGTGGGGCATGGCACCGGTACGGACCACGTCGCCCAGGGCGGCCTCGAGGCAGCCGTGGATGAAGCTCGGTGGCGTCTCGACGGCCGAGCCGGTGAGAAGCACCGCGGAACGTACGTCGTCCAGCCGCGAGACGTGTGCGCGTGCGGCCGGGTCGTTGGGCCGCTGCTGACGCAGTCTCCGGGTCGTACGGTCGGCGACGACGGACGCGAGCACGTCCGCGATGCGGTCCTCCGTGACGATGCCGAGCAGACCCACGTCGGTGCCGGTCACCTCGGTGACGGCAGGGCGCGGCCGCGTCTGCACGGTCCGGTCAGGCGGAGCCCACCGCTCGTCGGAGCCGACGACGAGGTCCAGCCCTTCCGGCGGGACACCGTCGAAGCACAGCGCCATGTTCTCGGCGGTGTAGACGACCGAGGTGAACCAGCGCATCGTCGGGGTGTCGAGCCGGGGGATCCCGTACTCGGGGAAGCCGGCGAGGCCGTACCCGTGAGCACCCAGCTCGCGGCGGAGGAGCTGGCCGAAGATGTTCGGCGTACGGGCGAAGGCCGTACGGGTGGCGATGACGTCGTCGAGCCGGTCGAGGTCCGGCTTGACCAGCCGCCCGACTGCCCAGCGGACCCCCTCGGCGAGCCGGTCGGGCGCCGACTGGACGACGATGGTCGTGTGCAGGCCGCGGACGCTGCCGGCCACCGTGATCCCGTCAGGCGGGGTGACGCACAGCGCGAGGTCCCGTGCGACCCCCAGCCAGCCCCGTGTCTCCGGGGTCTCGTCGGCGATGCCCGCGCGGATGATGATCGCGGCGCGGGTCGCCGGACGAGGAGCGCTGGTCGACCAGAGCGGGACCCCGGACGTCTCGGACCGGGTCCACACGGACTCGTCGCTCACCGCCCACCTCCTCGCACCACCACTCGCGAGCGCATTCTCGCGTGCGGGTCCTCCGCCTGCCTGAACGTGGGACGAGTCTCATGAACCTCGAGTGCGGTTCAGGCACAGCACGGCCACGGGTCCTTGCGGAGCCCGTGGCCGGTTGGGGTCAGGTCAGGATTGAACGGTCGGGTCGGGCCCCTTCAAGGCGGTACGCCGCGCGTAGTACTCGTCCACGTCGATGTCGCCGTTGGCGAGCCGCTCGTTGAGGAGCTTCAGCGCGCTGAGGTAGGGGTCGGACTCGGGGTTGGGGGCCATCCCGACGAAAGTCGGCATGTGGAGCTGGCCCTTGCGGAGCTTCTTCGCGACGATGACGACGAGCGCCACGACGAGCGCGAGGAAGATGAGAGTGAAGACGCCCTGGATCAGATAGGGCAGCAGGCCCATCGAGTGGCCGGGCATGTAGTGACGCATGAGTCCCCTTAGGTGGTGCCGCGGACGGCGTTCGTTTTCAGTTGAGTGGGCGCTTCGTCGAGGCCGATGAGGCAGTTCTCTGAAGGCCGCACCTCAAGTGTGCGCGGGCCACCCTCCGCGCTCCATACCGGGGTGCTGTGAAGCTTCTATGACTTCGCGGTGAGTGGGGCACCCGGACGCCCCCGGGCGGGCGTCCGGGCGAGACCGTGGAAGGTTGCGCCCGGTCGGGAAAGGGCCCGGATCAGTGCGCGAACGGGGCGAGGTGCTTGATGAAGTGCTCCTCGATGATGCCGTACAGCTCCTCGTCGTTGTTCAGCCACACCTCGTACATGCGCGGCCCGAACGCGTCGAGGATCGCGCCGTAGCCCACGTGGAGCACCTGGCGGCTGTCCACGACGTCGAGCAGCGTCGCGAGCTGGGCGTCCGTCGGGTTCGACGGCACCTTCGCGGGGTCGCAGGAGAGGTGGTAGCTCTTCCGGTTCTGCTCGAAGCTGTCGAGGGCGAGCGCCGTGATCTCGCGCATGAGGTCGCCGTCGTGGCGGGCGATGACGCGCAGCGCCTCGGCCCAGCTCGTGCCGGCCGTCTTGAGGTGGGCGACGCCGCCCGTCGCCTCCGCGAAGAGCGGGTACGTCGAGTACTTGTCCGAGCCCGAGTGGAGGCTGAGCTTGTACGGGCCGAGGGCCTTCGCGATCTCGGCGTGGATCTCGAAGTCGCGCTTCAGCTCGGCGAGGTCGCCGATGTACTCGACGCCCTTCTCGAAGCCGCCGACGAACCGCGGGGCGAAGCTCACGAACTCCATGCCGAGGCGCTTGAGCTCGGAGACGACCACGACGTGCTCCGCGGGCTTCGTCGGGTAGTCGGTCTCGTCGACGGCGAACTCGACCTCGTGCTGGATGCCCTTGCTCTGGAGGTGGCGGTAGAGGTCCATGGCGTTGGCCATCGACGGGCCGTACTTCGCCATCGCCCGCAGGACCGACTCCTCGTCGAGCGTGATCGACTCGTGCTCGAGGTCGATGCGGTGGCCCACGTACGTGGCGAGGAACTGCTCCTGGCTCGAGTCGAGGGACGCCCAGTCGAGGTCGGCCGCCTTGCGGCGGATCGTGGCCTCGTCGGCGCCCTCCGCCTCGGGGTCGACGTACTCGTTCGGGTCGAGCGTGTAGAACACGAAGCCGGCGTCGACGCAGCGGTCGATGTCCTCGGTCGTGTGGAGGTGGTCGGCGTCGGCGCCGACGCCCGCCGTCCAGCCCTCCTGGAACGCGCCCCAGGTGGCGTCGTCGAGCACGTTACGGGGCTCACGGTGGCACCGGCCCATCTCGCGGATGGACTGCTGGGCGAAGACCGCCTTCAGCCCGCCGCCGACGGCCTTGAACGCCCGAGCGTGTCCGGGAGTGCAGATGCCGAGGCGGTCACCTGTGCCGATGGACGTGGCCAGGCCGAACAGCTGCGGCTTGAGCCACGGGAGACGGCTGCGGAGCTCGAGGGCGTTGGTCGCCGTGGTGTCGGCGCGGAAGGTGTCGCCGTCCGCCGCTCCCTCGAGACCGGCGTACGCGCTCGAGTCGGACGCCTTCACGACGAGCTGGCGACCGGTACCGACCTTCTCCAGCCAGTACTCGGCACCCTCGTGCTGTACGAACGACTGGCGGTAGGCCGCGGCGGGCAGATCGGTCATCGCAGAGAACTCCTCGAGGTCGGCGTGTGTCCCCGACGACACCGACGTCGCCGCGGGTACTGACGACGCTAGACGGCTGCCTCGCAGACTGTAAAGGTTTCCAGTCGAGTTGCAGAAAGTGTCCATGGAAGCGGGTACGCAGCGCGTGAGAACCTTTCCGCGTCGTTACGGAGAGGGGGGCGCTTGGCGCCTCGGTCGCTCCCGGGCTCGTCGGTTTCCCATGGTGCCACGTGAACCTGCACACCCCACGACAGATTCGTCGTGGGGGTCAGCTGGAGACCTGGCGGCGCCCCTCGAAGGCACGGCCCAGGGTGATCTCGTCGGCGTACTCCAGGTCGCCGCCGACCGGCAGGCCCGACGCGAGCCGGGTCACCGCGACACCCATGGGGAGCAGGAGGCGCGAGAGGTACGTGGCTGTCGCCTCGCCCTCGAGGTTCGGGTCGGTCGCGATGATCACCTCGGTGACGGTGCCGTCGGCCAGGCGCTGGACGAGCTCCCGGATCCGCAGGTCGCCCGGGCCACGGTTGTCGATCGGGCTGATCGAGCCGCCGAGGACGTGGTACCGGCCGCGGAACTCCCTCGTGCGCTCGATGGCGACCACGTCCTTCGACTCCTCCACGACGCAGATGCTCGTCTGGTCACGGCGGGGGTCCCGGCAGATGCGGCACTCCTCGTCGGAGGCGATGTTGAAGCACACCTTGCAGAACCTCACCTGCGCCTTGACGCGCGCGATGGTCTCCGCGAGGCGCGTCACGTCCTCCTCGGGCTGGTCGAGCAGCCAGAACGCGATCCGCTGCGCACCCTTCGGGCCGATGCCCGGCAGGGTGGCGAGCTCATCGATGAGGTCCTGTACGGGTCCTTCGTACATCGTCCGCTCAGAAGCCCAGGTCGGGCATCTGCGGCATGAACGCCTGCTGCACGTCGGCCGCCTTGCCGTTCGCGTCGCGGACGGCAGCGACGATGAGGTCGGCCAGCGTCTCCGTGTCGTCGGGGTCGCACGCCTCGGGCTTGATGACGAGCCCGACGAGCTCGCCCGTGCCCTTGACCGTCGCCGTGACGAGGCCGCCACCGGCCGTACCGGTCAGCTCGGTCGACGCCAGCTTGTCCTGCGCGCTCTGCAGCTGCGACTGCATCGCCGCCGCCTGCGCCATCAGGTCGTTGAGGTTGAAGTTCTCCACTTCAGTCCTTTCACTCGTCGTCGATGACCTCAGCATGCAGCATCTCGCGCAGCAAGCTCTCGGCATCGGTGTCGTCCACATCGGGGTCGTCGCGCTCGCCCGTGTCCATCGCGGGGTCCTCGGGCACCGCCGCCTCGGCTCTCGCCCTCGCCAGCAGATCGCTGCGCGCTGACGACACCGGCACCTCCGGGTCCGCGCGCCACTCGTCCGCACTGCTCACCGTGTCGGCAGGCTCCGTCTCCCCGGGCGACTCCGGCGACTCCGGCGAGCCGGGTGAGTCCGCTCGTACAGGCGCAGGAGTCCTCGGGGCCGGGGACGCCGCACTGTCCCCCTCCATGAGGGCCGAGATGACGAGGTCGGCGCCCATCACCTCGACGAGCGCGTCCCGCAGCACGTCGTCGCTGCCGCCGCGCAGGAAGCTGTCGCGCGCTCCCTGGTTGGCGAACGTCAGGACGAGGGTGCCGTCCGAGACGGCTTTGACCTGCGCGTGCTGCGAGATCGTCATCCACGTGAAGCGGCGTCGGCGCTTCACCTCCTCGAGCACCTCGGGCCACAGCCTCCGGACGTCCGCGACCGCCGGACCCTGACCCCCCTTGTCGGAAGCTGATGCGGGCGCGCCGGCCCGGGCAGGCGCCTCAGCCGCACGCTCCGGCCCGCCAACCGGCGCCGGCGTCGAAGGGCGCCGCCCAGGAGCTGCGGGCTGTACGGAACCTGCTGCTCCGGGAGCCGCCTGTCCGGACGCCGCCTGGACGCGAACTGCGTCGACGGGCGCCGCCTGTACGGGAGCGGCCGGCGTCTCGTCACGTACCACCCGCAGACGCGGCGCCTGCCCCGACGGGAGGGCCTGGTCCCGGTCCGCAGGAGGCATCCAGTCGTCCTCGGGCGGTGGCTCGTCGTACGTGCGACGCGGCCTCCGGCCTTCCTCGGCACCGCGGTCGCCGGCGCCCGGACGGGCGGTCGCGCCGCGGTCGGCTCCCGCCCCGCGCGTCGCGTCCGACGGGGTGGCCGACTGCGGCCTCGCCTGGCGCTCCGGCGTCGAGGACCCGCCCCGAGCCGACGCCGGAAGGCTCTCCTCGACGCCCCACGGTCCTGTGACGGGTACCGCGTCGACTCCGGGCCCGCTGTCGGGCATCCCCAGGCGGCGCTCGAGCCGGTCGAGCCGCGCATGGATGCCGCGGCCGTCGACGTCCGCGCCCGGCAGCAGGACCCGCGCGCACATGAGCTCGAGGTGGAGGCGCGGCGCCGTCGTGCCGCGCATCGCCACGAGCCCCTCCGCCAGGACCTCCGCGGCCCTCGTGAGCTCGCCGGCACCGATGCCTGCCGCCTGTACGGCGAGGCGTTCGGCCTGGTCAGCAGCGACGTCGATGAGGCCGGACGACGCCGCGTCGGGCACGGAGGCGACGATGACGAGGTCGCGCAGGCGGCGCAGCAGGTCCTCGGCGAAGCGCCGCGGGTCCTGGCCCACCTCGATGACCTTGTCGATGGTCGCGAAGACGCCCGCCCCGTCGCCTGCGGCGAACGCGTCGACGATCTCGTCGAGGAGGGCGTCCGGCGTGAAGCCGAGCAGCGCGACGGACTGGCCGTACGTGACCCCGTCAGGTCCCGCGCCTCCCAGCAGCTGGTCGAGCACCGAGAGCGAGTCCCGTACGGACCCCGCCCCCGCTCGTACGACGTGAGGCAGCACCGACGACTCGATGGCGACGCCCTCCGCCTCGCACAGCCGGCGCAGGTAGTCGCCGAGCACCCTCGGCGGGACGAGCCGGAAGGGGTAGTGGTGGGTCCGGCTGCGGATGGTGCCGATGACCTTCTCGGGCTCGGTCGTCGCGAAGATGAACTTCACGTGGGGCGGCGGCTCCTCGACGAGCTTGAGCAGCGCGTTGAAGCCCGCCGTCGTGACCATGTGGGCCTCGTCGACGATGTAGATCTTGTAGCGGCTCTGGACCGGGGCGAAGAACGCCCGCTCGCGCAGGTCCCGGGCGTCGTCGACGCCACCGTGCGATGCCGCGTCGATCTCGATGACGTCGATGCTCCCGGGGCCACCACGGGCCAGGTCGCGGCAGGACCGGCACTCCCCGCACGGCTCCGGCGTCGGGCCCTTCTCACAGTTGAGCGCACGGGCGAGGATCCGCGCGCTCGTCGTCTTGCCGCAGCCACGGGGGCCCGAGAACAGGTACGCATGGTTGACGCGGTTGTTCTCCAACGCCCTCTTGAGCGGCTCGGTGACGTGCTCCTGGCCGATGACGTCGGAGAAGGTGTCCGGCCGGTACCTGCGGTAGAGCGCGAGCGGCGCCTCGGGCACGTCGCGCGTCTCCGAGAGGCGGGGCGCCGCCTCGGGCACGCCGCGCGCCTCCGAAACGCGGGGCGGCGCTTCCCCAACGTCCGCGCCAGCCACCGCACCGCCCTCGGTCACGCTCGCGACCGGAGAGGTGGCCGCCGCCGCGGCCGGCTCGGCCGTGGACGTGACGTCGAGCGGGACGCGCGACTCCGCGACCTCCTGGAGGGGGGCGGTGTCGTCGGGCACGTCGAAGAGGTCCGGGCCGTCCTGGTCGGAGAAGTCCAGCTCGTCGTACTCGTCGTCCACGCCGCACAGACTATGCGAGCGGTACGACAGGCGCGTGCCGGGATCCGCACGCGGGCCACACCCCCTGACCGAGGCGGGGAACACGAGGGGGAACGGCGTGCGCGCCGATGAAGAACACGAAGTCGGGAGCCCTCCGCACCACCACCATCCGCGGTGTGCGAGACGACTCCCGACCTCGTTCGGTCGGAGTTCGACCCCGGTCGCCGAGACGACCACCCCTGCCGTTCGAACCCGTCGACGTCCACTGACCGGCGCCGGTTGGCTCCAGCACCGGTCAAGCGGCCGGCCGGCGGCTCTCGCCGACGGCCTGCGACGGGACATGGGAGCAGAGCCCCATTCCTATCCCCCCATGAGGGACGGTGCGACCCGCTCCTCGTAGATCACGCTAACCAGGGGTGTGGGGACCGGACCCGCCGATGAGACGACTCTCATGGCGGCCCCACGGATGCCGGCACGCGGCGGCTCGCGGCCACCGTGCGCGGCCGATCCCCCGCGGCGCGCACCGTCCGCCCTGCCAGACTCGGCGCGCGCACACACGGAACCGCCGAGCCCCGTGGGGACCCGGCGGTTCTCTGGGGTGCAGGGCCTACCCGCTCTCGGTCAGGTAGCTCTGCGGCTCCTGCTGGAACGCTCTGAGGCAGTCGTTCGAGCAGAAGTGATATGTCTTGCCGCCGTACGACTCCGACGGCGACGAATCGGGATCCACCTGCATGCCGCAGACTGGGCAACGTTCTGAATCGGCCATGGCGGTCCTCCTCTTCGTTGACTGGTCTCCGTTACCCGCCCGGCGGACGCGGCAAACGCGTGCGGGGAGTCCGCCTCGGCGATCCGCTACACCCGGTAGTGGTTCACGACCGCCTCGGTCTTCACCTCGTCCAGCCTGACCCGGGCGTCCTCGACCGCTGCCTCGTCCGGCTCGTCCTCGGTGCCGCGGTTCGCGGCGTCACCAGGCTCGGGGTCGCCGGTGGGGTACAGCACCGGGTCGGTGGGCTCGGGCTGGAGGTCGTCATCGGTCGGCTGGGGGCCGACGCTGTCGGTGCTCATGGGTGCTCCTTCAGTGATGGTGCCGTTCCGTGGGCTGTACCCGGGTCCGACGAGGGCAAACGCATGCTCGGCTGACGCCGGTCCCTGAGGTCCCCTCCCGATGGCGGCCATGACCGACTCACTCGCGGCGGCGCAGGCGGAGGAGGACGAGGGGCAGCACGACCCACACCCCGAGCACGACGACGAGGCAGACACTGCCCGCGACCAGGCCGGCGGCCAGTCCGCTGACGAACCCGACGACGACCACGAGGGACAGCGAGACGGTCACGGAGATGCACAGCAGGCCGAGGATCGCCAGCACGTTGCCCATCCGTACGAGGACGTCCTTCGCGTGCTGCCGGAACAGGAGTCGGTGGGCCATCGCCGGCGCCACGATGAGTGCAGCGGCCAGGGTGCCGAGGATCATCGCGGCGAGGAAGAACCCGACGAGGGGAGGTCGCAGCTGCGTGAAGCGGGACTGGAACGGCAGGGTCAGCAGGAAGCCGGAGAGGATCTGGATGCCGGTCTGGCCCACACGGAGCCCCTGCAGGAGCTCGGACCAGTTGCGGTCCAGCCGCTGGGCCGGCGACTCGTTGCGCTCGTCGTCGCCGGGGGTCTCGGGATAGGCCACCATGCCGGGCTCCCTCATCCGACCAGCAGGGACTGCGCCCCGTCGATCCAGACCTCGGTGCCGGTGATGTGGGACGCGGCATCCGAGGCCAGGAAGCAGATCAGGTCGGCGACCTGGTCGGCCGAGCCGGGGACGTCCCCTGTCAGCGGGATCTGCCCCTGGGGGTACAGCACGGGCAGCCGCAGCCCCTCCGTACCCCGCTGCTCGGTGTTGTCGCTGATCTCCGTCTCGATGCTGCCCGGGCAGATGACGTTGACCCGGATGCGGTCCCTGGCGAGCTCCACGGCCGCCATCTTCGTGAACGCGACCTGTCCGGCTTTGCTCGAGCTGTACGCGGACGCGCCGGAGTTGCTGAAGATCCGCGTGCCGTTCACCGATGCCGTCACGATGACGGACCCGCCACCCGCCGCCCGGAGCAGCGGCAGCGCGTACTTGAGGGTGAGGAACGTGCCGGTGAGGTTCACCGAGATCGTGCGCTCCCACTCCTCGGGGGTGAGCTGGTCGATCGGTGCCCAGACCCCGTTGATGCCGGCGTTCGCCACGACCACGTCCAGCTTGCCCGACCGGCCGGACACCTCCTCGTACAGCGCCTCGACGCCCTGCGGGTCGCTCAGCTCCGCGGCGTACGCGTAAGCGCTGCCGCCGCGTCGGACGATCTCGTCGACCGTGTCCTGGGCCGAGTCCGGGCTGTGGCCGACCACGGCGACGGACGCGCCCCGGTGAGCGAGCGCGAGCGCTGCGGACCTGCCGATGCCGGAGCCGGCGCCGGTGACGAGGGCAGTGCGATGGTCGAAGTCCATGACGCACAGTTACCCATCAGGCGCAGGCATCTCACCCGTGCCCGGGACCGACGGCTCACCACCCGGGGCCAGGACGGCTACGTGCCGTCGACGACCTCCGGGCTCCCGCGGAGCGACCCTGACGGGTCGGCTCCTGCGTGGCGTCTCTCCTCGCGCACCTGTTCGCGGGCGGTCGCCACGTCGAAGTCATCGTCGAGCCGCTCGCCGGGCAGCTCGTCGTCGAGGTCGTCTCCGGTGGTGTAGTCGCTGCCCTCGGGGATGTCCTGGTCGGCGACTGCCCGCTCGGGCGACACTCCGTGCTGCTCGCTCATCGACAGCTCCTTCCTGCGACCGGCTCCACAGCCGTGTACCCCTGAATCATGCGTCCTAACGGCTCACGGATGCAGCACCACTTTGATGCAGTCCTGGGTCTTGGCCCGGAACATCCGGTACGCGTCCGGTCCGTCCTCGAGGGGCAGGTGGTGGGTCGCGAGGCGCTCCACGTCGAAGACGTCGTCGTCCTGGGACACCAGCTCGAGGAGCGTGTCCGTCCACCGCCGGACGTTCGCCTGTCCCATCCGTACAGAGACCTGCTTGTCGAACATCCGCATGAGGTTCACCGGGTCGGTCGACCCTCCGTACACGCCGGTCAGGGAGAGGCTCCCTCCGCGACGTACGGACGCGAACGCGGTCCTCAGACCCGCCATCCGGTCCACGCCGACCCGCTGGCTGATCGCGGCGGCCACGCGTTTCGGCAGTGTCGTCACCGTGTCCAGCGCGGCCTTCGCCACTGGAGAGCCGTGCGCCTCCATCCCCACGGCGTCGACGACCCGATCCGCGCCGCGGCCGCACGTGAGGTCCCGGATCGCGGCGGGGACGTC
>DASSQF010000131.1:0-14822 GCA_035702685.1 Propionibacteriaceae bacterium | reverse complement strand
AGGGCCATGGCCACCTCCTCGTCTCTTCTCCCTCAGTCTAGGTCGGGAGCGACAACTCCGAAAGACGCTCCGATCTCGGAGTACCCGAACGTAGTCTGGCCGTAACCCGAGAAGGAGCTGTCCATGAACGAACGCATGCGCGAGCTGTCCGAAGCAGGTGTCTCCGTCTGGCTGGACGACCTGTCCCGAGAGCGGCTCACGAGCGGTAACCTCGCCGGTCTGATCCGTGACTACTCGGTGGTCGGGGTGACGACCAACCCCACGATCTTCGACGGCGCGATCGGTCATGGCAACGCCTACGACTCCCAGCTGGCCGAGCTCCGGGACAAGGGCGTGGACACCGCGGAGGCCATCACGCAGCTGACCACCACGGACGTCCGGGACGCGTGCGACCTGTTCGCCGAGACGTACCGCGCGACGGGCGGCAAGAACGGGCGCGTGTCCATCGAGGTCGAGCCGGGCATCGCCCACGACACGGAGGCCACGATCGCAAGGGCGCGCGAGCTCCGCGACCTCGTCGGCCGGGACGAGCTGTTCGTCAAGATCCCGGCCACGAAGGAAGGCCTGCCGGCGATCACGGCGAGCATCGCGGCGGGCATCAGCATCAACGTGACCCTCATCTTCAGCCTCGAGCGGTACCGGGCGGTCGTCGACGCGTACCTCAGCGGGCTCGAGCGGGCCGAGCAGGCCGGCATCGACCTCAGCGGGATCCGCTCCGTGGCGTCGCTGTTCGTCTCGCGGGTCGACGTCGAGATCGACAAGCGCCTCGACGCGATCGGCGGCGAGGCGCTCTCCCTCAAGGGGAAGGCTGGTCTCGCCAACGCGCAGCTCGTGTACACGGCGTACGAGGAGCTCTTCGGCAGCCTGCGCTTCGCGAGGCTGCAGGAGAAGGGCGCGCACGACCAGCGTCCGCTGTGGGCGTCGACCGGAGTCAAGACCGACGACTACCCGGACACCCTGTATGTGTCGAACCTCGTCGCCCCGAACACCGTGAACACGATGCCCGAGAAGACACTGCTCGCGTACGCGGATCACGGCGAGATCGGCGACCCGGTCATCGGGAAGGACGTTGAGGCGGCCGCCACGATGAAGGCGCTCGAGACGGCGGGCATCGACCTGGCCGACGTGTTCGTGACGCTGGAGAACGAGGGCGTGGCCAAGTTCGAGAAGTCATGGGACGAGCTGGGCCGGACGGTCCAGAAGGCGCTCGTCACGCATCCTTGAGGCCTCCCTGGTCGATCGTCGGCACCCGCCGGGTCAGGGTCGCGCGCTGCACGGCCTTCGGCCCGTACCGGCGGATCGCGCGGTCCATCGCCTCCTCCGCCTCCCGCCAGCCTCGGTCCGGGGCGTCCAGGGTGAACTGCTGGTAGGCGGCGTCAGCCTCGACGAGGCCCTGCAGGCGCACGCCCACCTTGCGGATGCGGGCGCGCTGCAGCGCGAGGCCGTCGAAGAGCCTGACGACCGCCGCGTGGATCTCGCCGGTCACGTCGG
Source organism: Propionibacteriaceae bacterium (assembly GCA_035702685.1). Taxonomy (GTDB): domain Bacteria; phylum Actinomycetota; class Actinomycetes; order Propionibacteriales; family Propionibacteriaceae; genus Fen-668. The sequence goes on along the minus strand of DASSQF010000131.1, from coordinate 13,331 downwards.
TGGGGCTCGGCAGCGTCACCGACCGCGTCAGGTCGGTGAAGTCGCTCAGCCGCAGACCCAGCACGACCGTACGGCCCACCATGCCCGCAGCTCTCACCCGTGAGGCCGTACGCTCCGCCATCCGCAGCAGCTCGACCCGTACCCTCGCCGGGTCGTCGGTGTCCCGGCCGAACGTCTCGGACGACCCGATGCTGTGCTCCCGGGTCGTCGCGACGACCCTGCTCGTGTCCCGACCCCACGCGAGGTCGGCCAGGAGCGACCCCTGGTGTGAGCCGAACGCGCGGACCAGGGTCGTCTTCGGCACGTAGGCGAGGTCGGCCACGGACCGCAGCCCCAGCTGGTGGAGCTTGCCGGCCGTCGACTCCCCCACACCCCACAGCGCCTCCACCGGCAGCGGGTGCAGGAAGGAGATGACGTCATCCGGCTCGACGACCCGCAGGCCGTCCGGCTTCGCCTGCTTCGAGGCGAGCTTGGCGACGAACTTCGACGGGCCGATCCCCACCGAGCAGCCGATCCGCTGCTCGTCGGCGACGAGCGACCGCACGTACTCCCCCACCGCGGCCGCCGAGCCGAAGCTGCGGATCGCCCCGGTGATGTCGCAGAAGGCCTCGTCGATGCTCGTCACCTCGACGTGCGCGGAGACCGACTCGAAGATCGCGACGACACCGGCCGACACCTCCTGATAGGTGTCGAAGTCCGGCGGGATCGCGACGAGCTGGGGACACAGTCGCCGGGCGGTGGTGGTCGGCATGCCGCTCTTGACCCCGTACTGACGTGCCTCGTACGTGGCGGACAGCACCACGCCGCGCGTCGCGCCCCCGACGAACATGGGCACCCCCGCAAGCTCGGGGCGGCGGCGCAGCTCGACCGAGGCGTAGAAGCAGTCCATGTCGACGTGCATGACGACGCGCCCGGGAGCCTGCGGCCCCTCGTACACGCTCGCGTTCGTTCCCCATCCGAACGGCACGGCGTCACCTGCCTGAGCTCGCAGGGCTGGAGTGCCACAGCTTGCGCGGCGCGTCTGCCGGGGACAGCCCACTGGGCCTCACGTCCGCGTACGGGGACTGCATGGCGCCGCTCGCGTGCACCAGCACGCGCCGCTGGCCCATGCCGCCCGCGCGGCCGTGGTGCTGGGTGTCGGCCTCGCCACGCTCCTCGTCGGGCGTCGACTCGGTGAGCAGCTCGCCGACGAGGCTGTACCCGGTCGGTACGACCGCCATGAGCTGCTCCACCGCGGCCAGCGCGGCGTCCTCGCTGCCGGTACGGTCCAGCTCGGCGTCCCACGCCGCCTGCAGCACGGTGAGGTCCCAGGCCGCCGTGGCGCGCAGCGACCGGCCGCGCGGGCCCGTACGGCGCATGACGCCTCTGACCACGAGGAGCCAGGACGCGAAGACCGTCGCCGCGTACGGACCCTGGACGTCCTCGAAGAACGTCGCGTCGCTCAGGCCCGTCGTGTCGTCGAGGGTGAGGAAGATGACGCGGCGCCCCGACCGTACGCCCGGCGTCTGCGTCGCCACCTTCACGCCGGCGACCAGCACCTCCGCCGAGCTGCGGACACTCAGCAGGTCGGCCGCGGGGGTGACGCCGAGCGCGGCGAACAGGCGCCGGTGGCGCGACACGACGTGGTCGGAGACGTCGATGCCGAGGATGCCGAGCTCGGCGGTGACACGCTCCGCGTCGGTCATCTCGGGCAGGCCCGAAGCCGGCACGTCGACGGCGCCGGTGGTGAAGTCGAGTGGCTGCTGCACCTCCGGGGTGCCGGCGGGTGCGGTGGCCTGGGACTGCAGCCTCGCCCGGTCACGCGGGTCGTCGGAGACCAGCCGCGGCATCCGAGCCGCGGCCCGTACCCCCCGAGCCCTCGTCGCCCGCGCGTCGACCCGGGCCATCCGCCCGAGGTCGGCCAGCGACAGCAGCAGGTCCCGCCGCGTGACGCGGCCGCGGTCGCCGACGGGCAGCGACCGCCCGATCCCGTACGTCCGGTCGAACCCGCCGGCGAGGATGAGCCGCTCGACGACAGGCTGGGCCACTCCCGCACGGTTCCAGAAGTCGGTGAGCGAGCTGTACGGACGGCCGGCGACGATCCGGGAGACCTCCGCCTCGGAGATCCCGGCGACGTCGGCCAGCGACATCCAGATCCCCCACGGCCTGCCGTCGGGGAGGCCGGCGCCCGGCCCCAGCCTCGCCTCCATCCCTCTCCTGTCCGCCAGCGGCGGCGACTCGCGGCGACGCCCGGGCGCACTCGCGGGCGCCGCCACCTCGACGAGCGCGTCGCCCTCCCCCAGCCGTTCCACCCGGTAGCCGGCCTCGCTGGCGTTGACGTCGAGGCCGAGGATCGTGACGCCGAGCCGACGGGCCTCGTCGAGCAGGAGCCGCTTCGGGTACATGCCGGGGTCGTGGGTGAGCACCCCGGCGAGGAAGTGCGCCGGGTAGTGGGCCTTGAGCCACGCCGACTGGTACGTGGGGAGCGCGAACGCGGCCGCGTGCGCCTTGCAGAAGCCGAACGAGGCGAACGAGGCGAGGATCTCCCACAGCCGCTCGACGAGCTCCGGGGAGTAGCCGCGGCGCAGCGCCTGCGGCACGAACCAGCGTCGTACGGTCTCCTGTCCCTCCTGGTCGCCGAGCGCGCGACGAGCCTCGTCGCCCTGGGCGAGGCTGCAGCCCGTCGCCACCGCGATGAGCTTGATGATCTGCTCGTGGAACACGACGACGCCGCACGTCTCGGCGAGCACCGGCTCGATGTCCGGGTGCGGGTACGCCGGGTCCTTCCACCCCTGCCTCGCCTCGAGGAACGGGGTGATCATGTCCGACTTCACCGGCCCGGGACGGAACAGTGAGATGTCGATGATGATGTCGGCGAACGTCTCCGGCGAGAACTTCGCGACGAGCTCGCGCTGCCCCGGCGACTCGATCTGGAAGCAGCCGAGCGTCGCGGCCTTCGCGATCAGGTCGTACGTGGCGGGGTCGTCGAACGGTGCCAGCGCGTCGATGTCCACCCGCACCGACTCCGTACGCTCGATCTGCTCCAGCGCGTGCGCGAACGACGACTGCATCCGGATCCCCAGCACGTCGAGCTTCAGCAGCCCGATGTCCTCGACGTCGTCCTTGTCGAACTGGCTCATCGGGTAGCCACCGAAGCTCGCCTCGACCGGCGTCCGATCGAGCAGCGTCGCGTCGCTGAGCAGCACCCCGCACGGGTGGAGCGCCACGTGGCGCGGGAGCCCGTCGAGCGACTCGACGAGGTCGAACAGCACGTTGAGCCGCTTCTCGCCGAGCCCGGCGGCCCGCAGCTCGGGCAGGTCGCGCAGCGCCGCACGCGCGTCGCGCGCCCGGATGTGCGGGAACGTCTTCGCGATCGCGTCGACCTCGGCCGGCGGCAGCGACAGCGCGGCGCCCACGTCGCGGACGGCGTGACGCACCCGGTACGTGTCGAGCATCGCCACGCACGCCACCCGCTCGCCTCCGAACGTGGCGAGGATCGCGTCGTACACCTCGGTGCGGCGGGCGGACTCGACGTCGAGGTCGATGTCGGGCAGCGCCTGGCGCAGCGGCGACAGGAACCGCTCGAGGATGAGGTCGTAGCGGATCGGGTCGACGCCGGAGATGCCGAGCAGGTAGTTGACGAGGCTGCCGGCCCCGGACCCCCGCGCGGCACAGCGGATGCCGAGGCGGCGGACGATGCCCACGACGTCGGCGACGGTGAGGAAGTACGAAGCGAAGCCGAGGTGCTCGATGACCGCGAGCTCCTCGTCGAGGCGGCGGACGACACCTGGGTCCGCACCCGGGTACAGCTCGCCCATCCCGGACTCGCAGCGCCGCCGCAGGGCCCGGATCGCCTCGACCTGGCCGCCGGCGACCCCCAGCACGTCGAGCTCGGGCAGGTGGATCTCGCCGAGGCCGATGTCGGCGCGCGGGTCGAGGGCGCACTCCAGGCTCAGATCGCGGGTGCGCCCGAGCAGGCGGTCGGCACCCCCCGCACCACGTCCCGCCCGGGCTGCGACGCGCCCGGCCACCTCAGCCATCGCGTCGGTGCCCTTGAGGTAGCCCTCCGCGTTGCGGCGGTCGACGTTGCGCGCGTCGAGCGGCACGAGGCGGCGCGCGGCGTCGAGCACGTCCGTCGTCATCGCCTGGTGCCGCTCGGCCATGCGGACGGCGTTGGTGAGCACGACCGGTATGCGCGCGTCGTCGGCCAGCGCCACGAGACGCGCTGCCTGGAGCTCGGAGCCGACACCGTCGGGCACGTCGTGGCAGGTCGGCGCGACGACGAGCGCGTCCTGCGGCAGCAGCCCACGCCACCTGGCCAGCTCCGCGGTCGCGTCGTCCACGCGACCCCGTGCGGCGGCGAGGCCCAGCGCCGAGTCGGCGCCGAGCTGGACGACGAGGTCGCCCGCCGCGGCCGCCTGCGCGATCTGGTCGACGGTCGCGAGAGGGGTGCCGCGCTCACCGGTGAGGTGGACCGCCGAGACCAGGCGGCACAGCGCGGCCCACCCTGCCTTCGACCGCGCCGTCACCACGACGCGGGGATGGCGTGCGTCGCGGAGCTGCCCGCCACGTACAGGGGTGCGTGCGCGACGCGGCCCCGGGGCGACGTCGGCCGGTACGGCGAGGTCGACCCCGAGCACCGGGGCGATGCCCGCGGCGAGGCAGGCCTTCGCGAACCGCACCGCCCCGTACAGGCCGTCCCTGTCGGTGAGGCCGAGGGTGTCGAAGCCGAGCTGGGCGGCGCGGGCGACGAGCGCGGACGGGTGCGACGCCCCGTACTGCAGCGAGTAGCCCGACGCCACCCTGAGGTGGACGAAGGGGTTCATGTGCCCGCACGCTCCCCCGGGCGACGCCGGCGCCACGCCGCGGCGAGGCGGCGCGCGACGAGGTCGTGGAAGTCCCGCGCGTCCCGCAGCAGGTCGTCGGCCTCGCGGTCGGTCACGAGCGTCGACGGCCCGGCCTGGACGAGGAGACGCTTCTGGCGTCCGGCGGCGAAGAACGCGGCCCACTCCCCGAGCTCCGGAGCGACGTGCGCGAGCACCTGCCACACGTCGACCGGCCCGCCGGTGCGTCGTGGCCGGGCCCTGACGGCCAGCACGGTCACCGCCGTCCGCATCGCGGCCAGATGGGCGGCGAGGTACCGGTCGGCGGGGGCCTCTGACAGCTCCGCCTCCAGCAGGGCCTGCTCCGCACGTCGCAGGTCGACGAGGTAGGGCGGTGCGGGGAACGGAACGACCGCACCGCGGTCCCCGGGGTCCTGGGCACCCGGCAGCGCAGGTGCGGTGCCGATGATGTCGACAGCCATGTCGCCACCCCCTCAGTCGACGACGGCGCGCAGCCGCCAGCCGCCGGTTCCCCGGGCGTGGTCCAGCTCGTACACGCCAGGACTTCCGGACGCCCCCGCCGCGGCCAGCACGCGCCACACCTCGTGCTCCGCGAGGAGGTCCGTGTCCTCTCCAGCCAGCGCGCTGGTGTCGTCGCCGCGCGCCGACCGTACGAGCGGCGAGTCCCACCAGGCTCCCGTCTCGAGCCACCGGGTGATGACGTCGCGTACCTGCCACAGGCGCCCGCGCCACACGAACTGCTCGGGCTCGGTCCCGTCCTCGCCACGTCTCACGTGGATGGGCTCGTCGTATCTGCGCATGGTCTCTCCTGCAGGTCGTCGTCGTGGCACACTCCTCGTCTCGACCCGAGGTCGGGAGAAGCCCACGGCGCGACGGGGGTCGAGGACCGTCGCGCCGGGGCCGTCCCGGCTGTCGAACAGGTGGTCTCGGCCTTCCCCAGCCATCAATCGAACACCTGTTCGAACACCGATCACTATAGCCCCGGGCTCGGACAACCCGTCAACAGTGGTGTGAGAGATCCTTCATGCGCCGACCGCACCGCCCGCTGACAGGCTGAGATGTCCGCGAAGGAGTCCACCCGCAGCCAGGCTCCGGAGGGGGAAAGGCCATGAGCGCTCTCGTGCTTCGCACCTACGCAGCCGTCGTCCGTCGTCTCGGTGACGCACGGCGCGGCGCCACTGCCGTCGAGTACGCGCTCCTCGTCGCTCTCATCGCCGGGGTCCTCATCGCCGCGATCACCGCACTCGGTCAGGGGACCGAAGGCCTCTACGCGACGATGAATGCTCTCGCCAAGTACCTCTCCTAGCCGGACCCGCACCTAGTCTTGAGGCGTGGAGCTCCTCCCGCTGACGTTCGCCTCCGGCTGGGCGAGCGGACTCAACGCGTACGCCACGGTGCTCCTGCTCGGCCTCCTCGGCCGTTTCGCCCACACCGGCGGCATCCCTGAGGGCTTCCAGCGCACCGACGTCCTCGTCGTCATGGCGGTCCTCACCCTCGTCGAGTTCGTCGCCGACAAGATCCCGTACGTGGACTCCGTCTGGGACACCGTCTCGACGGTCGTACGACCGGTGACCGGTGCCCTCATCGGCGCTCTGGTCGGCGGAGCCCACGGCGACCTCACGACGATCACGCTCGCCGCGGTGGGCGGGGTCACCGCACTGCTGAGCCACCTCACCAAGGCCGGGGTACGGCTGGCGGTGAACACCTCGCCCGAACCCGTGAGCAACATCGGGGTCTCGCTCGGGGAGAACGTCGCGGTCGCCGGCGTCGTCGCGCTCGCCGCGGCCCACCCGGTCCCCGCCGCGATCGTGGCCGGGGTCATCCTCCTCGTCGGCCTGCTCGTCCTGTGGCTCGTGCTGAGCAGGGTCCGTACGGGCTGGCGCGCCGTGCGCCGGCGCTTGGCTCGGACCTCCGCATCAGGGACCGCGTGAGGAGCCATCCCCTCGCGGCCACCGTCGCTCGTCCCGTCCTCGTGGTGGGGGCCTCGCTGGGCGGACTGGCCTGCGCCGCGAGGCTCGCCCGTGTCGGCCACCACGTCGTCGTCGTCGACAGCCGACCCGGTCCGTCGACGGAGCCCTGGCGGCAGCGGCCGGTCGTGGCGCTCCCCGCCGCGTGGCGCGACCTGTTCCGCAAGTCCGGCCGCATCCTCGACGCGGCGCTGGCGCTCGAGGGGTACGAGCTCGTCCCAGCGCCCCCCACGCGTCACGAGTTCCCCGACGGCTCGGTCCTCGACCTGCCGACCGACCGCGGGGAGCAGCACAGGGCCCTGGCGCGCCTCGCGGGTGACCGGGCCGCCGGAGCGTGGCGGGACCTCCTCGACGAGGCCGACGAGAGCTGGCAGCTCCTTCGCCGGGCAGGTCTCGAGTCGGAGGCCGACCTTCGCGACCCTCATACCCGGGCTCTCCTCGCCGACCGTCGCAGCGTCGCCTCGCAGGCCGACCGGATGCCCGACCACCGTGTCGCTGCCCTCGTACGGTCGGTGGCTGACCGCCTCGGGTCCCGGCCGGAGGACACCCCGTCCTGGCTGCTGAGCCGGGCATCCGTCGAGCGGACCTTCGGCCTGTGGTCGGTCACGCGGGACGCCGTGCCACGGCCCGTCGAGACGCTGGCCGCGCTCCTGCTCCGGCGCGCCGTCGACCGCGGCGTGGACCTCCGCTGGGGAGTCACGGTGACCGGCTTCGCGCAGGGCGGCGTCGCCACGACCACCGGCGACGTGGAAGGGGCCGCAGTCGTCAGCGCCGTGGGTCATGCGGCGCACGCGGCGCTGACCGGCCGTACTCCGTCCATCGCCGTACCGCGACGGCTGGGGCCCCTGCACCTCGGCGCCCGCCGCGTGCCGGCCGAGCCCCCCGTCTCCGAGACGCGGGAGTCCGACGCCGGGCCGCAGCCGCTCGAGGTCGTCAGCCACCGGGGCGACGGTTCGTCCGTCACGTGGACGCTGCCCGGTCGTACGGTCGTCTCCGTCGGCGCGCCCAGCCCCAGCGGACTGCGCTGGCGAGGACCGTCAACGATCGCCGCCTTCCACACCGTCGACGGAGGGAGCCACACGTACGCGGGCTCGGGGACGCTCGCGGGCGCCGAGCCCTGGGCCCGGCTGCTCGTCGGCGCGCTGGCCGCCTACCGGGTGCACGCCGAGCTGACCGGCGACGACATCCGGCCGACCAACAGGGCGTACCGCCCCTAGCCGCCCCTGCAAGCCGTCGACAGTCACGGCGGAACAGCCTCCCCGACCGCCCCTCAGCCCCCACGGGCACACCGGGTCTGCCCACCTGGGCCCCGGTGCAGTCCCTCCTGGACCACCCGCACGGTCGAGGCGGGAGACGCGACCAGCGCCTCGGGCGGCCTGATCGGGCGACGTTCGATGTTCCCTCCGCAGTTCGGACACACCCCGTGCAGGCACTCCTCCACGCACGCCGCGCACCACGTGCACTCGAAGGTGCAGATCATCGCGTCGGGGGCGGACGGCGGCAGGTCGACGTCGCAGCACTCGCAGTTCGGCCGCAGCTCGAGCATGGCCGCATCGTAGGCGGCCGGGCCGCTCCGATGGCGGCGACGCCCTCTCGTGCCGGCGCGGGAGCCCTGCCGCGACAGGGATGTCCGGAGCCGGCGCGACGTCCGTGGTGACGTTTGGGTCCGGCGTAGACTGTCCGTTCTGTCTGGATCCCGGCGAGCGAGGGAGGGGCGTGGCGACCACCACGAGCAGGCTTGAGCAGGAGCTGGCGATCGAACAGGCGCGTGTCGACTCGGTCTACGCGCACCTGCAGCACGCGACCCGATCGGCACGCTCGATCGCCGAGGAGGGGGCCGCGAAGTACGCGTCCGACCGCGAGCGGTACGTGCGGGAGGAGGACGGGACGGCGCTCTTCGAGCGCGACGCCTTCGCGTTCCAGGCCGCCCGCCGGCTCGCGGTGCTGGACGCCGAGCACGAGGGGCTGGTCTTCGGCCGCCTCGACCTCACGGACCGTGAGGTCCGCTACATCGGCCGCATCGGGGTGCGTGACCTCGACTTCGAGCCGCTCGTCATCGACTGGCGGGCCCGCGCGGCGGAGCCGTTCTACCGAGCGACCCCGGCCGAGCCCATGGACGTCGTCCGTCGCCGCGTGCTCCGCTGCCGCAACGACATCGTCGTCGGCATCGAGGACGACCTGCTCAACGCCGAGGCGGTCCCCGACGACATGGCGATCATCGGCGAGGGCGCGCTCATGGCTGCCCTCAGCCGCGCCCGCGGTCACCGGATGCGCGACATCGTCGCGACGATCCAGGCCGAGCAGGACGAGGCGATCCGGGCCCCCCACGCCGGCGTCACCGTCATCGCGGGCGGTCCGGGGACCGGCAAGACCGTGGTCGGCCTCCACCGCACGGCGTACCTCCTCTACTCGAACCGTCGGCGCTTCGAGAACGGCGGCGTGCTCGTCGTCGGCCCCTCCCCGGTGTTCATGAACTACATCGAGCGGGTCCTGCCCAGCCTCGGCGAGGACACGGTGACCCTGCGCTCGCTGGGCCAGCTGGCGTCCGACGTGCTCACCGTCCAGGCGTCGCGCGTCGACGAGTCGCGGGCCGCCGTCGCCAAGGGGTCGCTGAGGATGCTCCCGGTGCTCCGGCGGCTCGCCACCAGCCTCGGTGACGTGCCCGGTTCCGGGCTGCTGCTCACCGTGAAGGGAGAGCCCCTGCGTCTCACCGGCGCGGAGCTCAACCGCATCCGTCAGCAGGTGCTCAGCCGCCAGCCGTACAACACAGGCCGGTCCGCGGCCGAGGACGCGGTCGTCTCCGCCCTCTGGTCGAAGGCTCCCGAGGACCTCGACGTGCGCGACCGCGAGGAGTTCGACGACCTCGTCCGCTCCTCCGCGGCGTACCGGCAGCTCGTCTCGGGCTGGTGGCCGCCCATGACCGCGGAGTCGGCCCTGCGGCGCCTGGGCGACCCCGAGGTGATGACCAGGGTTGCGGGCGACGACCTGGTCGGGGAGGACCGCGACGCCGTCCTCGAGTCGTACGCCATCGACGGCTGGTCGGTCGCCGACATCGCCCTGCTCGACGAGCTCGTGCACCTCCTCGGCACGCCGCCGGCCGAGCAGGAGGTCGACGTCTACATCGACGGCGGCGACGAGAGCGAGCTCGTCACCATCGCCGAGCGGCTCACCGACACGCGTGAGGTCGACAGCGACGAGCCGCACTCCACGTACGCGCACGTGCTCGTCGACGAGGCCCAGGACATCACGCCGATCCAGTGGCGGATGCTGCGCCGCCGTGGCCCCCAGGCGTCCTGGACCATCGTCGGCGATCCTGCCCAGTCGTCCTGGCCGGACGTCGAGGAGAGCCGCCGCGCGCTGGAGAGCCTCATCGGCACCTCCCCCAGCCGCACCTACCGCCTGAGCACGAACTACCGTTCGCCCGCCGAGGTGTTCGACCTGGCCAGCGCCTACATCGTGAGGAGCTTCCCCACCGCCGACCTGCCGTCCGCGGTGCGGCACACGGGCGTGGAGCCGGTGCTGAGGGAGACCTCCGAGCACGGCTTCGCCCAGGCGCTCTCGGCGACGTTGAGCGAGCTGCTCGGCCAGGTCGAGGGAACGGTGGCGGCCATCGTGCCGCCCAGCCGCACGGCCGAGGTACGTGCCGTCGTGGCTGCCGAGGCGTCCCTCGCCGAGGACGACCGTCTCGTCGTGCTCACGGCGCTGGAGGCCAAGGGCCTGGAGCACGACGGCGTCCTCGTCGTGGACCCCGATGCGATCGTCGCCGAGTCGCCGGGCGGCGAGCGGGTGCTCTACGTCGCCCTCACCCGCGCGACGCAGCGCCTCGTGACGCTCGACGTCGGCGGTACGGGCGCCTGGCGCCCCTGATCACCCGCGCGCGGCGCGGACCCGCTGGAAGATGGCCCGCGTCGCCGTCGAGCGGTTCTGCGTGTAGAAGTGCAGGCCCGGGGCGCCGCCCTCCAGCACCGCGAGGGAGAGCTCGGTGGCGATGTCGACGCCCACAGCCCGTACAGCCTGCGGATCGTCGGCGACCGCCTCGAGCCGCGCGACGACCTCAGCGGGCAGCTCTGCGCCGGAGAACTCCGCGAACCGCTTGACCTGCCCGATCTGGGTGATCGGCATGATCCCCGGGACGATCGGGATGTCGCAGCCCAGCGCCCGGACACGGTCGACCAGGGCGACGTACGCCTCGGCCCGGAAGAACAGCTGGGTGATGGCGAACTGCGCCCCCGCCTCGGCCTTCTCCACGAGCAGGCGGGCGTCGAGCGCCGCGTCGAGCGCCTGAGGGTGCGGGTCGGGGAAGGCTCCCACGCCGACGCAGAAGTCGCCTGTCTCCCGGACGAGCCGTACGAGCTCCGTCGCGTTGGCGAGCCCCTCGGGGTGCCGGATCCACGGTTCGGTCGGGCCGCCCGGCATGTCGCCCCGGATGGCGAGGACGTGCCGCACCCCCGCCTCGCGGTACGCCTCGATCGCCGCCACGAGCTCCGCCCGGCTCTGGGAGGCGCACGTCAGGTGACCGACCGTGCGCAGGCTGGACTCGCGGGCGAGCCGCTCGGTGATCGCGAGGGTCCGGTCACGGTTCGAGCCGTTGGCGCCGTACGTCACGGAGACGAAGTCCGGCTGCAGCCGCTGCAGGTGGTCGAGCGTCTGCCACAGCCGGTCCGCGTCCTCGGGCGTGCGGGGCGGGAAGAACTCGAACGAGTACGTCGTCCGCCCGCTGCGCAGCAGGTCGGCCACCGTCAGGTCCGCGTCCGGGCTCGTCACGCAGGGAACCCTAGCCATCCGTGGGGACGGCTCGTCGCGACGACCACCAGCCGGGTCGGCGCCGTGCCGACCGGCAGGGTGATCAGGCGACGCGGTCGACGGCGAGGCTCGCCAGGGCGGTGAGGGCCGTGCGGGCGCGCTCGTCCACCTCGAGGCCGCCCAGAGCAGACATGGCCGCCTCGAGCGACGTGCGGATCGTGCGCTCCACCCGCTCGAGGGCACCGCTCGCGCTGATGATCTCCCGTGCCTCGTCCACACCTCGGGTGTCGAGCCCGGGGTCGCCGAGCAGGGCGTCGAGCCTGTCGGCAGCGGCGGGGCTCGCCAGCGCCATCGCATGGGCGACGAGCACGGTGCGCTTGCCCTCGCGGAGGTCGTCGCCCGCCGGCTTGCCGGTGAGCGACTCGTCCCCGTACAGGCCGAGCACGTCGTCGCGGAGCTGGAACGCACGGCCCAGCGGCGACCCGTACCGGCCCAGCCCGTCGAGGAGCTCGGCGGAACCGCCGGCGAGCGCCGCGCCGAGCTGCGACGGCCGGGTGACCGTGTACCGGGCGGACTTGTACTCGAGGACGCGCCCGGCCCTGTCGAGAGCGCTGCCCGGGTCCGTCACCGCGGCCTGGGCGACGATGTCCAGGTACTGGCCCACGGTCACCTCCGTGCGGACGAGGTCGAGGTACGGACGGGCCCGCTCGAGCGCCTCGGCGCTGAGCCCTGACGACCCCCACATCTCGGCCGACCACATGAGCAGCAGGTCCCCGAGGAGGATGGCCCCGGCGCGCCCGAAGACCTCCGAGTCGCCTCGCCACCCTGCGCCGGAGTGTGCATTCGCGAACAGCACGTGGGACGCGGGGCCGCCACGCCGGGTCGCGGACAGGTCCATCACGTCGTCGTGGGCGAGGGCCGACACGTGCAGCAGGTCGAGACTCCCGGCGGCACGGAGCAGTGCCGGCTCGTCCGGGACCTCCCCCGCCGCGGCCACGTACCCCCAGTAGCAGAAGGCCGGCCTGAACCTCTTGCCGCCGCTCGTGAAGTGGAGCGCCTGGTCGAGCAGGGGACGCACCTCGGGACCGATCGCATCCAGCCGCCTCCGCTGCCCGGTGAGGAAGTCCGACACGGCGGCACCCACCGCGTCGCGGAAGCCGGCGCTGAGCGGCTCGGCGGGATCGAAGGTCATGGTCGAAGCCTAGGACCCCGTGCGACGGGAGAGCCGCACGAGCGCAAAGGGGACCTCGCTCGACGACGCAGCCCTGTCCTCGAGAACCTCCAGCATGGCGTGGGCGTATGAGCTGGCGGCCAGCGGGACCCGCACGAGCAGTGCCGTGGGGCGGGTGAGGCCCGAGAGGCTGTCGTGAAGGGCGTCGAGGTTCTTCCCGTAGTAGTCGGGGAAGCCGAGCTCGTCCCCGAGGAGGGCTACCGCTGTACGGGGGTCGCTGAGGTCCGTCGTGCCGACGTGCCAGCCGGCCTCACGCAGGGCGGTCGCCAGGCCCGCGGAGTCGGCCACCTCGTACACGCCGCCCAGGAGAGGCGGCCTCAGCAGTCCCGTCATCGCCGGATCCTCCAGAACGAGGCGTAGTGGTCGTCGGTCCAGAAGTACCACTGTCCCGTGCCGCCCATGACGATGCGCACAGGGCCGCGGTCCGTCGAGCCGGGCAGCTTGACTGTGTACTCCGTGTAGAAGCCCTTGGGCTTCGCCGGCAGCAGCCGCTCGGCGTTGAGGAACGTCTGGCCGTCCTGGCTGTACGGGTACGGGCCGCCCTTGTCGATCGACGCCAGCACGTCG
>DASSQF010000130.1:0-2568 GCA_035702685.1 Propionibacteriaceae bacterium | reverse complement strand
CTGCAGGCGGAGCTCCGGCTGTACGCGCTGCGGCACGAGGCCGTACGGGCGGGCTACGTCACAGCCGTCCGGGAGACGATGACCGGCGTGTACGAGATCCTCGACACGCTGTTCACAGGACTCCAGGTCCAGATCCGCGCGACGCCGGAGATCACGATGGACATCCTCCTGGGCTTCTTCGACCAGGGCAGTGTCATGAGCTACCTCGAGCTCGGCCGGGTGGACCCCGACGCACAGGTGCAGCGCCTCGGCCGCCTGCTCGACGTCATCATCGACAGGCAGGGCGGCTGCGAGGACTGAGCTCAGGGCTGCGGGGACCTGAGAGCGGTGCCCTCGGGGCTGCTGACGCCCACCTCGGCGTCCTCGGGGACCGTCAGCCAGGCGTAGCGAGGCCGCAGCGCATCCTGGTGTCGGCCGCACCCGGCGTCGATAGTGTGTCGCCGTGCGCGTACTCATCACCGGCGGCGCCGGCTACATCGGGAGCACCATCGCGTCCGCCTGCCTCGACGCAGGCCATGAGGTCGTCGTGGTCGACGACTACTCCGAGGGCCGTCCGGAGTTCGTCGCCGGCCGTACGGCGTACCAGGGCGACATCGCGGACTCCCACCTCATGGACAGGGTCTTCGGGGACCACGAGATCGATGTCGTCGTCCACTGCGCAGCGGCGATCATCGTGCCGGAGTCTGTCGCCGAGCCCCTGTTCTACTACGAGAACAACGTGGGCAAGACACTCGACCTGCTCGCGACGATGGCGCGTCACGGCGTGAACCGGATCGTCTTCTCGTCGTCGGCATCCCTGTACGGCGACCCCACCGACGGGCAGCTCGCGGTCACCGAGGCGTCGCCCACGGCGCCGGGGAGCCCGTACGCGCGGACCAAGCTCGTCATGGAGATGGCCCTCTCGGACGTCGCCCACGGGTCGGACCTCCGTGCGATCGCTCTGCGGTACTTCAACCCCATCGGCGCGGACCCGGCGATGCGCACCGGCCAGCAGCGGCCGCACCCCTCCCACGTCCTCGGCAAGATGCTGGACGCGTGGCTCGAGGGCGGCACGTTCACGATCACGGGCTGCGACTGGGACACCCCCGACGGCACGGGTATCCGCGACTACCTCCACGTGTGGGACCTGGCGAAGGCGCACGTCGCGGCGATCGAGCGCTTCGACACGGTCGTCGCGGAGGAGCCGTTCCGGGTCATCAACATCGGTCGCGGCGAGGGCGTCTCCGTCCGTGAGCTCGCCGAGGCCTTCCAGGCCGCGACGGGCGAGCCGCTGAAGATCGCCGAGGGCCCGGCTCGCCCTGGCGACGTGCTCGGCGCGTACGCCGTCGTCGACGCCGCACACCGCGAGCTGGGCTGGACCGCCGAGCTCACCGTCGCCGACGGCATCCGCGACGCGATCGCCTGGATCCCCAAGCGCAAGGAGATCCTCGGGTACTGAGGCGCTCGAACCCGGAAACGGTGGATATGGCGGCGGTCGAAGCCTCCCATCGCGCGCCGAACCCGAAAAGCGTTGCTCCAGCACCCCTGGAAGCCGCCCAGGGCAACAGTTTTCGGGTTCGGGACCGACTGGAGACCGGGAACCGGTCTGATATCAACGGTTTTCGGGTTCGAGACCGTGGCGTCACGCTCGTCGCGACCGCCTCGACCTCAGATGGCGGCCGGCGTCGGAGGAGTCTGCTCGACTGCTCTCCCCGGCACCCGGTGGCCCCCTCACGTGACCGTCAATACAGCACGTACGCCAGCACGTCTGCGACCATCTGCACCGTGCCGGGCGAGCCGTTGTAGAGGACGGCGAACCCGTCGTTGAGCGTCGCCAACGACAGGTTGGGCACGGTCGCCCCGGGCGTGAAGTTGAGGTTCGACACCAGCGGAGCCGGAACGCCGAAGGGGTACGCCGAGAGGTACCCACTCTCCCTCGGCTCCGTGACCGTGAGGTTGATCACAGCCCCTTGGGGCACCGCGGACAGGCTGGGCGAGTCGAGGCCGACGACGACACCGCTGTTGGCCGCCACGGGACCGCTCGCGTTCAGCCCCAGCCTCGTGTCCACGGCCCGAGTCGGCGTGACCGGCACGACGGTTCCCGGCAGCGTGGCCGTTCCCCCACGCACGTACCCCTGGATATCGACGACGACGTCGAGCGGCTTCGATGTCGAGTTGTAGATCGAGATGGCGCCGTCAGCGCCCAGCTTGACGATGGCCAGGTTCGGTACGGTCTGGTTCGCCACGAAGTTGACGTTCGACGCCGTCGGCTTCGTCACGCCCGTGGGCCAGGCCGTGAGGAAGCCCGAGACCTGCGGCCCGGTGACCGTGAGGTTGGCGAAGACTGCGGCGGCATCGGCCGGCACGCCCGCTCCCTGCGTGACGGACAGGGTGACGGTCCCCCACGGTCCGACGTGCCCGGTCGTCCGTGTGTCGAGCACGCGGGTCGGCGTCACCGGCACCACAGCACCCGGCGCGGTGACCGCACCGGCGACGATGTAGCCCTGGACGTCAGCCACCACGTGCACGGTGCCGGCCAAGGTGGTCTTCAGAGCTATCGCCCCGTCGGCACCGACCGGTACGAGGGAG
>DASSQF010000129.1:0-4034 GCA_035702685.1 Propionibacteriaceae bacterium | reverse complement strand
CACCCGAAGTACAACATCACCGGCGGTACGGTGACGTTGGACGGCGAGGATGTGCTCGACATGAAGGTCGACGAGCGCGCCCGGGCGGGTCTGTTCCTGGCGATGCAGTACCCGGTCGAGGTGCCGGGTGTGTCCGTGGCGAACTTCCTCCGGACGGCCAAGACCGCGATCAGCGGCGAGGCGCCCAAGGTCCGTACGTGGATCAAGGAGGTCAACGAGTCCCTCTCCCGCCTCGACCTCGACTCGGCATTCAGCAGCCGTAGCGTCAACGAGGGCTTCTCCGGCGGTGAGAAGAAGCGTCACGAGATCGTGCAGCTCGAGCTGCTGAACCCGAAGTTCGCGGTGCTCGACGAGACCGACTCGGGCCTCGACATCGACGCGCTGCGGATCGTCAGCGAGGGCGTCAACCGGTACGCGTCGCAGGGCGACCGCGGCGTGCTCCTCATCACCCACTACACGCGGATCCTGCGCTACATCAACCCGGACTTCGTCCACGTCTTCGTCGACGGCCACATCGTCGAGGAGGGCGGCCGCGAGCTGGCCGACGAGCTCGAGGCGAACGGCTACGAGAAGTACACGAAGGTGGCGACGAGCTAGTGAGGAATCCGTACGACGTCGAGGCGGTGCGCCGGGACTTCCCGATCCTCGAGCGCACGGTCGGCGCGTACCCGCTGACCTACCTGGACTCGGCGAACACGAGCCAGAAGCCGCGGCAGGTCGTCGAGGCGATCGCCGACCACTACCTGCACCACAACGCGAACGTCGCGCGCGCGATGCACGTGCTCGGCGCCGAGGCGACCGCCGCGTTCGAGGGTGCCCGTACAGCCGTGGCTGCGTTCATCGGGGCGGCGCGCTCGGAGGAGGTCGTGTTCACGAAGAACGCCTCCGAGGCGCTCAACCTCGCCGCGCACACGCTCGGCTCGCGGCTGCGGACGGGTGACGAGGTGGTTGTCTCCGTCATGGAGCACCACTCGAACATCGTCCCGTGGCAGCTCGCGTGCGAGAGGACCGGCGCGACCCTGCGCTGGTTCGACGTCACCGACGACGGCCGTCTCGACATCGAGTCGGCGGTACGGGACGGGCTGGTCAACTCCCGCACGAAGGTCGTGTCCCTCGCCTGGGTGAGCAACGTGCTGGGCACCGTCAACCCCATCGCGCAGGTCGCGGCGATGGCGCACGCGGTCGGCGCGGTCATGGTCGTGGACGCCTCCCAGGGCGTGCCGCAGCTGCCCACGGACGTCGCGGCGCTCGGCTGCGACATGCTCGCGTTCACCGGCCACAAGATCTGCGGGCCGACAGGCATCGGCGTGCTGTGGGGCCGGTACGACCTGCTCGAGTCGCTGCCGCCCTTCCTCGGTGGCGGCGAGATGATCGAGGTCGTCAAGATGACCGGCTCGACGTTCGCGCGGCCCCCGTACCGGTTCGAGGCGGGCACCCAGCCCATCGCGCAGGCCGTCGGGCTGCACGAGGCGATCCGGTACGTCTCCGGGATCGGCATGGACACGATCGCCGCCCACGAGCACGACCTCACCGCGTACGCGCTGGGGGAGATGGCGAAGGTCCCCGGGCTGCGGATCCTGGGCCCCACCGAGGCCGTGGACCGCGGGGGAGCGATCTCGTTCACCCTCGAGGGCGTCCACCCGCACGACGTCATGCAGCTCCTCGACTCCCGGGGCATCGCCATCCGTGGCGGCCACCACTGCGCGCGCCCGCTGCACGAGCGGCTGGGCGTCCAGTCGAGCTGTCGCGCCTCGGTGTACCTGTACACGACCCCCGAGGAGATCGACCGTCTCGTCGAGGCGCTCGACTACACGAGCGCCTTCTTCTCGGGCCGGCTCGCGACGACGGGAGGTGCCCGGTGAGCGTCGAGCAGCTGTACCAGGAGATCATCCTCGACCACTACCGCGTGAAGCGGAACGCGGGCCTGCGGGATCCGTACGATGTGGAGGTCCACCACGTGAACCCCTCGTGCGGTGACGAGCTGACCCTGCGGGTGACCGTCGCCGGCGGTGAGGTCGCCGACGTCTCGTACGACGCCGTCGGCTGCTCCATCTCGCAGGCGTCGACGTCCGTGATGAGCGACCTGGTCATCGGGGGCACCCCCGAGCACGCCCTGGAGCTGCACGACGGCTTCCAGGCGATGATCCAGGGCCAGGGCAAGGTCTCGCTGGACGAGGACGCGTTCGGCGACGCCGTGGCGTTCGAGGGCGTGGCCCAGTTCCCCGCCCGTGTGAAGTGCGCGATGCTCGGCTGGGCCGCGGTGCGCGATGCGCTGCTGCGGGTCATGGCCGGCGTGAAGGAGGAGTCATGACAGAACCGACGCAGACGAGGCCGTCCGACCTTGTCAAGGAGCCGCTCCCCGGGACCGCGCCACAGACGCGGACGACGGTCGAGGACGTCACCGAGGCGATGAAGGACGTCGTCGACCCGGAGCTCATGGTCAACGTCGTCGACCTGGGGCTCGTCTACGGCATCCAGCTGGACGACGACCTCAACGCCACGATCGACATGACGCTCACGTCGCCGACGTGCCCGTTGACCGACCGGCTCGAGTACGACACGCAGCTCGCCCTCGACGGGCTCGTGAACTCGGTCACCATCAACTGGGTGTGGCTGCCGCCGTGGTCGCTCGAGAACATCACCGAAGAGGGCATCGAGCAGCTCCGCTCGGTCGGCTACAACGTCTGATCCCCTCCTGAGTCGCGGGGCGCCTCGGGCATAGGCTGCCTTGCGGCGCCCGGCGCGGGCGCCGCCCGTGCCCGCACACGGGCGGGTTCTCGGGGGCACGTGGGAGAGGGGGCACGGTGGGCTTCGCTGTCCCCGCGACCCAGGTCACCATCATGTTCGGCCTCATGGCGTCGGCTGGGTCGCGTTCAAGCTGCGCTGGATCCGCGACGACGCGCTCAAGGGCATGACGAACCTGCTGCTGTACCTCGTGTCCCCGGCCGTCATCCTCCTGGCGTTCCAGCGCCCCTTCGACCCGGCCAAGCTGCGGACCGTCGGCATCGTGTTCCTCATCGACCTCGTCGTGTTCGCGATCACGATCGGCATCGCCCAGGTCGCCATGAGCCGCCGGCTCGTCCGCGATCCCGCCACCCGTACAGCCCTGCGCTTCGGCACGGTCTACACGAACGCGGGGTTCAGCGGGATCCCGCTCACGCAGGCCGTCCTCGGCCAGGACGGCGTCTTCTACGCCGTGACGTTCATCGCCGCGTTCACCGTCTTCGTCTGGACCCACGGCATGGCCCTGTTCGGAGCCAGCGGAGAGCCCGGGCTCCGGCGCCTGCGTCGCGTCGTGCTCAACCCGGGCATCGTGTCGATCGTCATCGCCCTGGTCCTGTACGTGACCGGCGTCCACATCCCGTCGCCGGTCTCCGACGTCGTGGGCTACCTCGCGAGCATGAACACCCCGCTGAGCATGATCGTCGTCGGCGTCAACCTCGCCGCGTTCAGCCTGCGCTCGGTGTTCAGCGACAGGCTCGCCTGGTACGGGACGCTCGTCCGCAACGTGCTCGTACCGGCCGTCTTCGTCGTCCTGCTGTGGTTCGTCCCCATCGACCCGGTCGCCCGCATGGCCATCCTCATCTCCGTGGCCGCGCCGGTAGGGGCGATGATCGTGATCTTCTCCGTGCGGCACGACGCGGACCCGCGGTTCGCGACGCGGCTGCTGTGCCTGTCGACGCTGCTCAGCGTGCTCACGCTCCCGCTCGCCCTGGTCGCGGCGGGCAGGCTCTGGTGAGCGGCTCCGCTGTCGGACCGTCCCTGTAGGTTTCCGAACCGTGACGGTGACGCTGGGACAGCTCCGCAGGTACGCGGTCGCGCGCACGCTGTTCCGGCCCACGACCCTGCGCAAGGCGATCGAGCGGCTGGGGTTCGTGCAGGCAGATCCCATCCGTCAGCCGGCACGGGCCCAGGACCTCATCCTGCGGCACCGGGTCTCGGGCTACCGAGCGGGCGACCTGGAGCGCCGCTACGCCCGGCTGCCGATCGAAGAGGACGCGTTCGTCAACTACGGCTACCTGCCGCGTGCCACG
>DASSQF010000128.1:0-8413 GCA_035702685.1 Propionibacteriaceae bacterium | reverse complement strand
GAAGGTCCTGTGCTCGAGGAGCCGCTCGGGATGGAGCCCCGTGTCGATGTGCGTGGTGTAGCTCACGTCGTACCCGTTGCGCTCCAACCAGAGGAGCATCGGGTACTCGGCGTTGAACAGCCAGTTCTCCAGCTCGCCCCCACGCGTGGTGAACGGCCGGTTGTAGCTGAGCTTCCAGGCGTTCCCGTCCACGCCGTTCGCCGTGTAGTAGGCGTTGTAGCCGCCGTACGGGTTGTACGCCTGCCACGTGGTGTCGGAAGTCTGGACGAGGATGTCGGAACGTCCGGCGTCGTCGCGGACGACGAACGCGATGTGGCTGGCCCTGGTGCTGTCAGCGGTACGCGTGGGACGGGCGATGTAGATGCCCGAGACGGCGTCCGCCGGCACGTGCCACGACGCGGTCACGCCCCAGTTGCCGCAGTCGAGGAGGCGGGCCCCGGTCGGGTCCGTGAGAGTGCAGGCGGGCTGTACGGGCTGGGTGATGCCGGTCGGGTCGATGCTCCCCACGAGGCGAGCGCCCGCGCCGCCGTAGTAGCCGAGGCGGTAGATGTCGATCCGGTACGGCGCGGGGTTGGTCGTGCCGGTCACGGACTTGTCGTCGATCTTGAAGTCGACCGTCTCGCCCGGCGCGACGCTCAGCTGCGTCGTGAAGCCCTGCAGCGTGGTGTCCCCGGCGCCCTGGATGTCCCACTGGCTGGCGGGAGCTCCCGCGAGGGCGTTCTCCGTGACGATCTTGTTGGTGGCCGCGTGCGCCGGCGCGGCCGGGCCGACGAGCACCAGCGCCGATGCCATCAGGACCGGCGCCAGGACCAGCCTGACCGCGCGCAGAACAGGTCGCGAACGTCGCATCGTGGCCATGGTGATCCCCCCAGATCACAGTCGACGCCACGCGTCTCGCCAGCGCCTGTTTGGTGAAGCCCTTCTCAGCGAGGTGGAGCCGACTGCTGTGTGCCCTGGCTGGAGCATAGGACGCGCGGCAGACGGTTTCCGGGGAACGCTGAATGTCAGTGCGGCCGACGCGGAGGCGAAGTCCGTACCGGGTTGGTCAGTCCGCAGCGCCGATCTCGAACGTCAGCCGGGTGCTCTCGGGATGCACGTCGTATCGAGGATCGGTCCCCGGTCCGCACGCTGCCGTGCCGACGCCCGCATGGGCGGCGTCGAGGGTCAGCCACCACGTATCGGAGTCCGGAAGATCCTCGACGTGCGGGGCTGCGTCCAGCTGCTGCGGCGTCCAGCGGCTGAGGCTGAAGCCCATCCCGTCCGAGCTCACCCGCAGCCGACCAGCCGGGCCCTCGAGGAGGAGGTCTCGTGTCCGGCCACGGTGGCCGGACTCCTGAGGCCTGATCTGGGCACCCCACAGGTCCGCGATGCCGGCTGTGAAGGTGCCCAGCCACACGCCCTCGGTCATGTCGGGATAGCTCTCGGTGGGTCCGAGGCCGGTCCAGGTGACGCGAGCGTCATCCCAGCGGGACCTCGGCAGCGGGACCGTGAGACCGATCCGGGGCAGCCTGGGCCAGTCGCCGGAGAACTCGAAGGATGCCTGGACCTTCAGCCCGATGTCGCCGGGAGTCCAGTCGAGCGTCGTCGTCAGGCGCCGCTGTCGCGAGGGGACACCACTCACCCACACCCGGTGTCCCTCGTCGTTCTCGGCGAGCCTGTGCTCGAGGAGTCCCAGGCGAGCGCGGGCCCACGTCTCGGCGTCGGAGGGGCGCCCGCCGCGGTCGTTGTCCGTCGGTCCCCGGAAGAGCGTCGGACGCAACCCGAGGATGACGTCCAGGGCGTGTGGATGTGTGGCGTCTCCGACCGCGCCCCGGCCCTTCGGCTGCGCCACAGGCGGGTTCTCGGGAAGCCACTGCCGGACGCTGACGACCCGGCGCCCGGAGGCGTCGGCGTATCCCACACCCGGGGGCAGCGAGGCGCCGTCGGCAGCGACCGCCTGCTGCGCAGGTGAAGGAACGCCGGGTACGACGGGGTCCAGGACCCAGGCAGTCAGCGCCTCCGAGGGCGTCGTCCCGGGCCGTACGGTCATCGACCCGCCGGGCTCGAGATCAGCCAGCGCCACCTCACCGTGGCGCTCTCCGCCGAGCCCGGCCGACCAGGCGACGACGAGGCCGGACGCCACCGCGTGACGCAGCCGCGACGTCACCACGATCTCTCCTTCGGCGTTCGGCGCGGCCACCACGGGTGCCACCGCGTTGGCCCAGGCGACGAGCCCGGCCGACGGCTCGGATGTCGCGGAGACGAGCCCGTCGCACACGAACGTGCCGTCGTGCACGGCCTCGCCGAAGTCGCCGCCGTAGCCGAGCGCCCGGCGCCCGTCAGGGAGCAGCCGGTCGAGCGCGTGGTCGCGCCACTCCCACACGCAGCCGCCCGCGTGCCGCGGGTGCGACATGGCCTCCACGTACCCGGTGATGCCGCCCGGACCCGTACCCATCGCGTGGACGTACTCGCACAGGAAGTACGGCATCGTCCGGATGCGCTCGGCATCCTCCTCGGACACCGCGGCCGCACGATGCCCGGCCTTGGCCACGGCCCCGGTCCGCTCGTCGAGGACCAGAGCCACCTCCTCGACCGTCGGGTACATGCGGGAGTAGACGTCGGTGTACTCGGCGGCGTGGTCGCCCTCGTAGTGGATCGGGCGCGAGGGGTCCCGCCGCCGCGTCCACTCGGCCATGGCCGCGAGGTTGGGCCCGGTGTACGCCTCGTTGCCGAGGCTCCACGCGATGACGCAGGCATGGTTCTTGTCCCGCTCGACCGTGCGCTGCATGCGGTCGAGCAGGGCGTCGCGCCACCGCGGGTCGGTCGACGGGCTTCCCGCCCAGCCGTCCAGGTCGAAGCCGTGGGACTCGTAGTCGTTCTCGAGCATCACGTAGAAGCCGAGCTCGTCGCAGAGGTCCAGCACCCTGGGATGTGGCGGGTAGTGCGAGGTGCGGATCGCGTTGACGTTGAACGCCTTCATGAGCGCCAGGTCCGCCCGTACCCACTCCTCGTCGAAGACCCTCCCGAGGGTGTGGTGCGCCTCGTGCCGGTTGACCCCCCACCACGTCACGGGCCGCCCGTTCACCAGCCACGTACCGTCGACGATCTCGCTGCGCCGGAACCCGACCCGCAGGGTCACCGTCTCCGAGGCGGTCGCCACGGTCGCCTCGTACAGGCGGGGGGACTCGGCGCTCCACGGCTCGACGGCGCCCACGTCGACGGTGAGCGCGTCCTGGTCCGGGGCGAGCGTCGACTCCAACGCCAGCTCCGGGATGCTCACCCGTACCGCCTCCCCCGGCGCCACGACCTCCACCCGGACGCTGCCATGTCCGGTGGCCGGGTCGTAGTCGGCGTCCAGCCAGACGTCGTCGATGGCGCCCTCGGGGCGCAGGAGCAGCTCGACCTCGCGGAACAGTCCGGGCAGCCACCACTGGTCCTGGTCCTCGAGGTACGACCCCGGCGACCACTGCCGGACCGTGATCTCGACCTCGTTGGTCCCAGCCCGCACCGCCTCGGTCACGTCGAACTCCCGCGTGAGCCGCGACCCGCGCGTCATGCCGACGGTGTCGCCGTTGAGCACGATCGACGCCTCCGACTCGGCCCCCAGCAGGCGGAGCAGGACGCGCCCCGCACCCTCCCGCCAGCCGTCCGGCAGCTCGAACTCCCGGCGGTAGGCACCCGTGGGGTTGACGTCCGGCACGTACGGCGGGTCGACGGGGAACGGGTACTGCACGTTCGTGTAGGCGGGTCCCCCCCACGTACCGTCCCCGACGAGCACCCAGTGCGACGGCACGGGCATGCGGCCGGAGCGCCGGGCCTCGCCCACGGTCAGCTCGAAGTCCCAGTCCCCGCACAGGTCCAGGCGGCCGGCGTCCGAGCGGAGGTGGGCGCGCGGTGGCAGCACGCGTCCGGAGCAGGGCGCGAAAGCCTCCGCGTCCAGAACGTCGCCTCGATGGTGGGTCACGGACACGTGTCTCTCCTTGTCAGGACGGTCAGGCCTTGGTCGCTCCGAGCGTGAGCCCCGCCACGAACTGGCGCTGCAGCAGGAGGTAGATCACCAGGGTGGGGATGATGGTGATCGTCGCCCCGGCGGCGATGAGGTTGTAGTTGCTCAAGAAGTCGCCTTGCAGGTTCTTGATGCCGGTCGTCACGGGCAGACGGTCACCGCTCTGGATGAACAGCAGCGGCCAGAAGAAGTCGTTGTAGATGAAGATGACCTCGAGGGTTCCCATGGCAGCCAGCGCAGGACGGCAGAGCGGCATGATGATCTCCGCGTACTGCCGCCACACGGACGCCCCGTCCACCAGCGCCGCCTCCGTGAGCTCCTTCGGCAGTGCCTTCATGTAGTTGCTGAGCACGAACGTGCAGAAACCGATCTGGAACGCCGTGTTCGTCATGATGACCGAGTAGTACGTGTTCAGCAGGTTCCCGGAGTCGGAGATCGTCAGCGGCAGCGCGGTGAACTTGTACATCGCGTAGAGGGGTGCGGCCAGAACCTGCGGGGGCAGCAGGTTGCCGGCGGTGAACATGATGAGCAGCGTCACGTTGAACCGCCAGCTGAAGCGGCTCACCGCGAACGCCATGAGCGACGCGAAGAGCAGGGTCAGCAGCACCGTCGGGATCGTGATGATCGCGGAGTTGACGAGGTA
This sequence comes from Propionibacteriaceae bacterium, assembly GCA_035702685.1. Lineage (GTDB taxonomy): Bacteria > Actinomycetota > Actinomycetes > Propionibacteriales > Propionibacteriaceae > Fen-668. Next base: position 3,785 of record DASSQF010000128.1, on the reverse strand, counting down.
CTTCCCCATGCCGGCCTGGTTCCAGGCGGTGACGAAGTTGTCGAGGCTGTAGTGGCCGCCCACGCTGAAGTAGCCGTACTTGTTGGTGTCTGCGAACGGACGCAGGGCGGTGTACACCGACCAACCGAGCGGGATGAGCCACATCACCGTCATGACCAGCAGGAACGCGTGCGTGCCGTAGTGGGGTCGCCCCAGCTTGTTCGCCGGTGCCGTTGCCGCGGGCCGGTTCTTCGACGGGACGACCTGGGTCTGCGTGGTCATGTCAGTCCTCCGATCCGAAGACGCGGCTGAGGTAGATGGTGATGGGCACCAGTGACACGACGAGCAGCATCACGGCCAGGGCCGAGCCGATGCCGATCACCTGGCCCTCGCCCACGAGGTTCTGGACCACCAACGCGCCGATGAGCTCGAGGCCGTTCGTGCCGCGGTTGATGATGTAGACGATGTCGAACGCCCGTAGGGCCTCGATGATCGTGATGACCACGACAACGATGTTGATGGGCTTCATCGCCGGGAAGACGACGCGGAAGAACGTCTGGCTCGCAGACGCGCCGTCCACAGCGGCGGCTTCGCGCAGTGAGGGGTCGACACCCTTCAGGCCCGCCAGGTACAGCACCATGATGTAGCCCGCGTGCCGCCAGGTCGCCGCGACCAGGGCCGCCCAGAGGTTCACGGAGGAGTTGCCGAACCAGTCGACGGCTGCGGGGGTGTTCGCGATGCCGACGATGTTGTTGACGAAGCCCTCGTTCCGCGCGTACATGAGCTGCCAGATGATGCCGATCAACGGCAGCGACAGCATGACCGGTACGAAGAAGATGCTCTGGTAGATCCGGGACCCCCGGATGGCCTGGTCCAGCAGCACGGCGAGCAGCAGCCCCAGGGGCGTCGCGATGCAGGCCAGGAACAGCAGCCAGATGATGTTGTGGGCGACGGCCGGCCAGAACGGCGGGTAGTCCTTGACGATGAACTGGTAGTTGGTCACGCCCGCCGACTTGATGTCGGACAGGCTCAGACCGTTCCACTTCGTGAACGACAGGATGATCGAGAGCACCATCGGCGCCCAGACCAGGACGAACTGTATGAGGGTGGGGAGGCCGGCCATCACCACGAGGGTGACCTTGTCCGGTGTCGTGAGCAGTCGGCTCTTGCGGGTGCCCCCCGCGCGCGCTGCGCGCGCGGGGGGAGCGACGGTCGTGGTCATGAGGTGGCCGCCTCAGTGACCTACTGCGACGCGTACAGCGACTTGGCCTGCGCCTCGAGGTTGGCCGTGTCGACGGTGCCGTCCTTCACGAACGCCTGCAGCGCAGGGATCATGACGTTGGACGCCATCGCCGGGAGAGCGTCCCGGTCGAAGAACTGGCTGATGGACTTGGCGTTCGCGATCACGTCCGCGCACTTCTTGTTCAGCGGGGTCAGCTTCGAGAGGTCCGCACCCTTGACGACCGGCAGGTTCGAGCTGTCGATCGAGTAGTACGTGTCCTCCGCCTGCGGGGTCCCGAGGAACTTCATGAGGTCCATCGCCGCCGCGTTGCCCTTGGCCTTGCTCGACAGCATGATCCCGTCGATCGGGGCCTCGACGGCGTCCTGCCCCTCCATGGCCATCGCGGGGAACGGGAAGAAGTCGATGTCGGCCAGGACAGCCGGGTCCGTGAACTGCTGCGTGACGAAGGAGCCGAGCAGGTACATGCCGGACTTCTTGTCGCCGAGGGACTTCGCCGCCTCCTGCCAGGTGGCCCCCAGGGCGTTCGGGTCCTGGAACGGCAGAAGCGCCTTCCAGTTGTCGAACACGTCCTTGACCTTCTGCTGGTTCCAGGACTCCTTGTGGGCACACAGGTCCATGTGGAACTGGTAGCCGTTGAGACGCATGTCCAGGTAGTCGAACGTGCCCATCGCGGGCCAGCCGTCCTTGTCCGCGAACGCGATGGGGATGAGGCCGTCCGACTTCATCTTGGTGCACAGGGACTTGAGCGCGTCGAAGGTGGTCGGGACGGTGTAGCCCTTGTCGCTCCAGACGCTCTTCCGGTAGAAGAAGCCCCAGGGGTAGTTGTACATCGGCATGAGGTACTTCTTGCCGTCGTCGCCCGTGGACGCCTTGGCGAGACCGTCGCTGAAGCTGCTGCCGACAGCGGACCACGCGTCATCCATGGGAGTGGCGAGCCCCTTGGCGGCGTAGTAGCGCATGCGGTAGCCGGCGAACCACGTGAACGCCATGTCCGGGCTGCCCTGCAGGTAGCTGTTGATGTTGTTCTGGAAGTCGTTGTGGGGGACGGTGTTGACCTTGACCTGGTTGTTGGACTTCTTCGTGTACGCGTCGAAGACCGCCTGGTAGGCGCGCTTGGGGACGTCGTCCGACGCGCCCGAGCCGACCGTCACGGTTTGCCCCCCGGCCGAAGCAGCACTGCCGCTGGCTGCCGGTGCCGTCGTCGTCCCTGTGCAGGCGGTCAGGCCCGCGAGGGCGACGCCGCCGGTGAGGGCGAACATGGAGCGGCGGGAAAGCTGACCAGGGACAAAACCCGTAGCCGACAAGCGATGAGTCATGGAACCTCCTTGTTCCTGTTGCCTATGCCGCTGAGGGTAAATAGGGCCGAAACACTTGTCAACCACATGGTGGAAATTGTGATCTCAGAGGTGCATGATCGTTACCTGGGCCGGCGTGGGACGGGCATGATCGACCCTGCCTGACGGCGGAAGGGGTGGGATGACGAAGAGCTCCGAGGAGGTCGGGTACGCGACCGGGCGGGCCACGAAGGCAGACATCGTGGAGGCTGCCTTCCACGTGTTCGCCGAGTCCGGGTACGGGGGAACGTCCGTGCGCGAGATCGCACGTCGTGCGGGCATCAACCACGCCACGCTGCTGCACCACTTCCCCCACAAGTGGCTGCTCCTCCAGTCCGTGCTCGAGCTGCGCGACGAGCTCCAGCACATCGAGCCCAACAGCCTCGACGAGACCCTCGCGCTCCTGCTGGGGATCGCCGTACGCAACGATGAGACCCCTGGCCTGACAAGGCTCTTCACGCTCCTTGCTGCCGAGTCCGCCGACCCCGACCACCCGGCCCGCACGTACTTCCGGGACCGGCTGGCCCGGCTGCGCCACCAGATCTCGTACCACATCGAGCAGGCCCAGGCGTCCGGTCAGGTGGCCCCGGAGGTCGACCCCGAGGGTGTGGCGACCGACATCGTCGCGCTGTGGGAGGGACTTCAGCTGCAGGCGCCGCTGAGCGCCGAGACCGTCTCGGTCTCGGGACGTCTCGCGACGATGTTCGCGGCCCTGGCCGGCCACCCCATCGAGCCGATCTTCCTGGGCGAGTAGCAGGCTCGTCGAGGCTTGACAGCCCTCCCCGGCACGACGGCTACGCGCCGTCGGGCAGCGCCGCCTCCCCCCGTACGGTCAGGACGTGCCGGCCGGGCTCGAGGTGCAGGACCTGTCCCCCGTCCCTCACCGTCGCGGACGCCCCGGGCGGGACCGTCACGTCGAACCTGCACCCTCCCGGTCCGCGCTCCCAGGCCACCGCCGCCTCCCCGAGCGGCGTCCGGTGCGAGATCCGGGCGCTCGTCACCCGCTGGTCGACCACCGGCGACACCTCGAAGGACGTCCAGCCGGGGGCCGTCCGCCGGAGGCCACCCACGCGCTGCTGGATCCACGCGTCGACCGAGCCCAGGAAGTAGTGGTTGTGGGACCTCGCCGTGACGTCCCAGGCCTCCATGAGAGTCGTCTCGCCCTGGATGTACCAGGCTCCCCAGCCGGGGCGCGTCGGGGTGGTCAGGACAGTGAGAGCCAGGTCGTC
>DASSQF010000127.1:0-4731 GCA_035702685.1 Propionibacteriaceae bacterium | reverse complement strand
GGGGGTGGCGGCGAGGACGCGGCGCTGCTGGGCGCGCCAGTCGGCCGCTGGGACGCGCAGGACGACGCTCATGTCAGACCTCCGGCTCGGTCGGGGGGGAGACCGACTCCGCCTGCGCAGATGCTTCCGGCGCCGTCCTGGCCTTCGGCAGGCGACGCCGCACCATCCGTACGCCCCGGGTCGGGAGGCGCAGGAGGCTCTTCGCGACCCCGAGGTAGCGAGTGCGGTCGAGGTACGCGCGGAAGGCCGCGTACAGGGCACGGTTGATGGGGAGGTCCCACTCGCCGAGGTACTGGACGGCCTCGCCGCCGGTGCCCACCTTGAACTGGATGAGCCCGATCTCGGGGTCGTCCGCGGCGAGCCCCTCGGTGATGCCGCGCAGGTCGTACACGGTCGCACCGGCGTCGAGCGCGTCCGTGATCATGCGCCACTGGATGGCGTTCGAGCCGCGGACGTCGCGCTTGGCGTTGGAGGAGGCGCCGTACGAGTACCAGGCGTGCGTGCCGACCCGTACCCACGTCGTCGCCGCGACCAGGTCGCCCTCGTGGCGGGCGAGGTACAGGCGGATCCGGTCGGGATCCTCGGCACGCAGCGCGTCCCACATCGTCTCGAAGTACGACAGGGGCCGCCCGCGGAAGCCGTCGCGCGCGGCCGTCTCGAGGTACAGCGCGTGGAACGCGGGGAGGTCCTCCCGCATGCCCTGGGTCACCTCGACGCCGGCCTTGTCGGCCTTCTTGATGTTGCGTCGCCACAGCTGGTTCATGCCGGCGAGGAGCTGGTCAGGCGTACGGCCGGCGAGCGGCAGCTGGAAGTTGAACTCCGGCTGTCCCGCGGCGAACCCCTCGTCGCTGTGCTGCGGCAGCCAGCCGAGGTGCCGCAGCTGGCCGCGCAGGCGAGTCGCAGCCGGGTCGATGGCGTCGGGCTCCACGTCCGAGAGCCGGGTGACCTTCTCGTCGGCGATGGCGCGCTTGATCGAGTCGGTGCCCCAGCGGCGCCAGACGATCGTGGGGCCGATGCGCACGGCGAACGCGCCGCGGCCGGCGAGGTACGCGACGAGGGGCTCGAGCATCGACGTGGCGGTCGGGGAGGCCCAGTCGAGGATGGGTCCCTCAGGCAGGTACGCGAGGGAGCGTCCGATGCGCGGCAGGTCGCGGTAGAGGACGAGGCCTGCCCCCACGAGGGCGTCCCCGTCGTACCAGCCGAGGCTCTCCGAGCGCCACTCGCTCTTCACCGTTCCCCACGCCGGCGTCTGGAGGAAGCTCGCGGAGCCACGCTCGGCGATGACGCCGAGATGCTCTGCCGCGCTGATCTGCTGGACCCGGATGCTCACGGGGCGAATCTACCGGGAAGCGCCGGCAGGAGGCTTCCTGAGAGAGCATGAGAAGTCCCTCACGAACTCCCCAGTCCCCATCCCGCAAGGGAAAACTCTCGCCCCGAGGAGGTGAGGTGACATGGTGTCCAACGGCAGTCTTCTGGCGGCACTGAGGGAGGCTCTTCCCGGCCCGGCTGCGCGGACCACGCTCATCCTCGGCCTCCTCGCCGCACTGTTGGCCGTGACGGTCCCGCTGGTGACAGCGTTCGACCTGCACGTCGCGACAGAGGTCTCGGTACAGCGATAACGCCGGGTGCCCCAACACCCGGAGCTGGGACGGAGATGGTGACCCCAAGCGCCATCGTCCGAGTGCCGAGGCGTGGAATGTGCTGCACCGGGCCGTGGTGACCCCAAGCGCTACGGCCCGGTGCCACGTCCGGGTCCGATCGCGTCCTCTACGACTCCACTCAAGATTCCGCAGCGCGGGCGCCCACTCGCGCGGCCTGCGCTGCGGGCCCCGGGCACCGGCACGGGCCGAGCCGCCTACTCCGGCTGTACGGAGTTGCTCGAGATGCCGGGGATGCCGTCGTGGATGATCTTGCCCGGGTTGAACCGGTGGTCCGGGTCCACGCCGTCGAAGAGCTTCCTCTGGATGAACACGCCCGCGGGGGAGATGTCCTGGTCGAGCCACGGGCTGTGCTCCTCGCCCACGCCGTGGTGGTGGGACACGGTGCCGCCGTGGTCCATGAACGACTGCTGGATCGCGCGCTTCACGTGGTCGTACGACTCCATGTTGCGCTCGGACGGGTCGTTGATCGCGAACGTGAAGTACTGGCACGCGCCGGAGTGATAGCTGTGCGACAGGTGGCACATGATGAAGCCCTGCACCCCGGCCTCGTCCATCGCCTTGTACGCGGCCGCGACCGTCGTGTCGTGCATCTCCTTGAGGAGCGCCCACGGCGTCGACGTCTCCGACACATCGGCGGGGATGCCGCGGTCGAGCAGGAAGTCGCGGATGTACGGGACGTCGTACTTCTTCTGGTCGTACAGCGCGCCCGGACCCTTGCCGACGCTCATGCCGCCGGCGCGGCTCACGATCTTCGAGACGAGCCCCTTCTCGTACCGGACGTGGACCGGCGTGCCCTCGAAGCCGACGAACGCGAGCGCGATCTGGGTGAGGTCCCACCCCTTGCGGGTCATGATCTCCTGCACCGCGCGGTTCATGAGGTGCGAGATGCGGCTCGACTTCTTGCCGTTCGCCATCGAGAACGCCGTCTCGTCGGCATCCATGACGCGCGTGATGGACGGCGCGGCGTCGGACTCCATGATCCACTGCATGGCCTGCAGGCCCGCGTCGTACGTGGGGAAGAAGTACGCCTGGATCTCCCGCACGGGGGGAAGCCGGTGGACGTTGACCCACGCCTCGGTGATGATGCCGAGTCGGCCCTCGGAGCCGAGCACCATCTCGCGGACCGACGGGCCGGACGAGTACGAGGGCAGGGGGCGCAGCGCGAGCACCTGCCCGTCCATGACCATGCGCAGGCCGCGGGTGATGTCGGCGATGTCGCCGTACTTGTCGGACTGCATGCCGGTCGAGCGGGTCGCGATCCAGCCGCCCAGCGTCGACCACTGGAACGAGTCGGGGAAGTGGCCCATCGTCCAGCCCTTGGCGTTGAGCTGGACCTCCATGTCGGGACCCAGCACGCCGGCCTGGACGCGTGCCAGGCCCGATGTCTCGTCGATCTCGAGGACCTTGTTCATGCGGCCCATGTCGATGCTGACGACCTGGCGGGTCTCTGTGGGCACCGCTTCGAGGGCGCCGACGATGTTGGAGCCGCCGCCGTAGGGGATGACGACCGCGTCGTGCTCGACGGCCGCCGCCACGATGGCGACGACGTCGTCCTCGCTGCCGGGGTACACGACGACGTCGGGGAGGCGGCCGAACTGGCCGCGGCGCACCCGCACGAGGTCGCGGACGCCGCGGCCGAATGCGTGAACGACCCGGTACTCGTCGTCGTCGACGACGTTCTCCTCGCCGAGGGCGTCGACGAGCGCGCTACGAAGACCGTCGCTGAGCTGGGTCGCCGCGACGTCGAAGCTCGACAGGTCGGCGACGCGGGGCGCCGGCTTGTTCACGTCGACGCCGATCTTGTCCATGACGAACGGGGCGAACTTCGGCTTGTCCGCGAAGGAGAACTCGGTCCCCTCCGCGCCCCAGCCCCACCACTTCTGCTGCTTCACGGAGGGCCGTGCGACGCGGCGGGTGGTGTTCTCGCTCATCTGTCGTCCTTGCCGGCGGGCTTCCCGCCATCGTCAGTCGGTACGTCGGGTGGTGTCACGGGGCTCACTGCGGACGGCACCGACGCCTGCCGCAACGAGACTGCCCGAGCGTAGTCGTCCAGGGTGGGTAGTCCATAGGCCCTGGCCGTCGAGTCGTGCAGCTGCTGCACGGTCCGTCGCATCCGCTCGTTGAACTGCCGGGCGATCTCACCGGGCGCGGGGGTGAGCGGGTGGCCGATGACGACGTGCACCTCGGGGCGTCCTCGGGGCAGGTGGCCCTGTCCGTACGGCCACGCGGCGAACGCGCCGACGAGGGCGATCGGTACGCACGGGGCGTTGTGCGAGATGCACAGGGCGGCCACGCCGGGCGTGAACGGCCCCATCGCACCGGTGCGCGACCTCGTACCCTCCGGGAAGATCAGCAGCGGCACGCCGTCGGAGAGCAGCTGCTTGGACAGGCCCTTGCGGGTACGGAGTCCGCGGCGCTCGATGGGGTACGTGTTGGCGACGAGCGCCGTTGACAGTGACTTGAGCTTCGACGCGTAGAAGTAGTCAGCCGCGGCGCCCGTCGCCAGGAACTTCGTGAGCCGCCGCGGCAGGGCGCCCACGACGAGCGGGGCGTCGAGGTGCGACGAGTGGTTGGCGACGACGACGAACGGCGCCTCGAGGTTCTCGATGTTCGCCAGGCCGTGGATGTTGACCTTGAGGATGCGCCAGATGAACGGCCGGAGCAGCAGCTCCTGGGACACGAACCGTATCCCGGCGAAGATCTCGGACTGGTAGCGCCCCCGGTCGGCCTCAGCCATCTACGGGTTCTTCCGGGAGTTGGACAGCTTGCGCGACACCCAGCGGATCACGGACCGGGGAGTGTGACGGCCGACCCAGATCGCCGTGCTCCAGCGCTTGCTCGGTACGGACAGCACCTTGCCCGCCGCGTTGTCGTCGAGCGCCTCCTTGACGAGCTCGTCGGCCTCGATCCACACGACGTCGGGCAGCTTCGAGGCGTTGATGCCCGCGCGCTCGTGGAACTCGGTGTGGACCCAGCCGGGCAGGACCGCGGTGACGGTGACGCCCGTGCCGTGGAGCTCGTTGGCGAGGCCCTCGGTGTACGTGTTGACCCAGGCCTTGACCGCCGAGTA
>DASSQF010000126.1:0-10904 GCA_035702685.1 Propionibacteriaceae bacterium | reverse complement strand
CGGCGAGACCGTGAGGCCGGTACGGAAGCCCGCTGCTTGGAGGAGGCCCCGGATGAGGTACGCCGTCGACGTCTTCCCGGACGTCCCCGCGACGTGGACGACGTGGTAGCTGCGCTCGGGGTTGCCGAGGTGGTCGAGGAGCGCGCGGAGCGTGTCGACGGAGCTGTGGCCCCGCGTGCGCCGGCCGGAGAAGTGGAGGAGCGCGTCGAGGGCCGAGTCGAGGTCGCTGACCATGCGATCCCCTCTCACACCTCGTGACGTGGGACTCGCGGCCCCCGGCGCGGCGCTACCCTACCCCGGTGACCGCGTCCGAACCTCACTGGGTGATCACGCTGCGCTGTACGGACCGGCCCGGCATCGTCCACGCGGTGAGCGGTGCGATCGTCGCCGCGGGCGGCAACATCACCGAGTCCATGCAGTTCTACTCCGGGGACACCGAGACGTTCTTCATGCGCGTGCAGGTCGCGCTGGCCGAGCGGGCGGACCTCGAGGCGGAGCTCGCGACCGTACGGGCGATGCTCGACGCGCAGATCGAGGTCGACGAGGTGGGACGCCCCATGCGTACCCTCGTGCTCGTCTCCAAGGCCGGCCACGTCCTCAACGACATTCTGTTCGCCCATCGCAGCGGCAGCCTGCCGGTCGACATCCCGCTCATCCTCGGCAACCATCCCGACCTCGCACCGCTGGCGGCCTTCTACGGCATCCCGTTCGAGCACCACGAGGTGACGCCCGCCACCAAGCCGCTCCTCGAGGACCGCATCCGCCGCGCGTGCGAGGAGCACGACATCGAGCTCGTGGTCCTGGCCCGGTACATGCAGATCCTGTCGCCGGAGCTCTGCGCGTACCTCGAAGGCCGTGCGATCAACATCCACCACTCGTTCCTGCCGGGCTTCAAGGGCGCGAACCCGTACCGGCAGGCGCACGCGCGCGGCGTGAAGCTCATCGGCGCGACAGCCCACTTCGTGACCACCGAGCTGGACGAGGGGCCGATCATCGAGCAGAACGTCACCCGGGTGAGCCACTCGCGTACCGTCCCCGAGCTCGTGGAGCTGGGCCAGGACATCGAGTCCCGCACGCTCGTGAGCGCCGTGAAGCTGTTCGCCCAGCACCGCGTCCTCCTGGACGGCCGGCGCACGATCATCTTCGACTGACCGGCGAGCCCGCACGCCGCGAGCGGGTCGGGCGCTCTCGGACGCCGCGAGGACGGGAGCCTCAGCCGACCTCGACCCGGTCGTGGAGCGATGAGACGTCCTCGTCGGCCCACGACACGAGGTTCCACCCCCGGTCGTCGCCCTCGATGACGACGATGTCGGTGTTCTCGAGCCGCCAGTGCCGCGCGTCGCCGGCCGTCGTGTTGGCGCACACGAACGGGATCCAGACCCTCAGCGCCGCGCCGTGGCTGACGAGCGCCGCGACCTCAACCCCGGAGGCGACGATCTCGGCGACCGCCCCGTCGAAGCGCCTCTGGAACTCGGGCCAGTTCTCGCCGCCCTCGAGCTTGCTCTCCGGGTCGGTGTGCCACGTGTCCAGCACCGACACGTACGGCACCCAGTCCTCGCTCATGTCGTCGGCCCCGGCGAAGATCTCGCGCAGGCCGGGGTGCTCGGTCACGGTCAGGCCCTTGGCCGCGGCGAGAGGCTCGGCCGTCTGGCGCGCGCGGACGAGGTCCGAGCTGTAGACCGCCTCGATGGGCTCGTCCGCGAGCCGGTCCACGAGCGTCGCCGCCTGTGCGAGCCCGGTCTCGGTGAGCGCGGCACCCGGGTGCCCGGTGTCGAGCAGGTGGTCGACGTTCGACTGGGTCTGTCCATGACGGATGAGGATGAGCCGCACGGCTCGACCATACGACACGGTGACGACACCCCTTCGGGCGGTCGTCGAGAGTCCGTGCCGCCGACCCCTGCTCGACACCTCCTCGCAGGTGCTGGCCACCCCCGCACAGTGCCCGGCTGCTAGCGTAAGGAGGTCCCTGTGAGAGGAGTTCACCCACCGTGTCCAAGAGCCCTGTGAAGGTCGCCGTCACCGGCGCCGCCGGCCAGATCTGCTACAGCCTGCTGTTCCGCATCGCGAGCGGAGCGCTGCTGGGCCCCGACCAGCCCGTCGAGCTTCGGCTGCTCGAAATCACCCCGGCCCTCAAGGCCCTCGAAGGCGTCGTCATGGAGCTCGACGACTGCGCGTTCCCCCTGCTCAGCAAGGTCGAGATCGGCGACGACGCCAACGCGGTCCTCGACGGCGTGAACGTGGCGCTCCTCGTGGGTGCGCGCCCCCGTACCGCCGGCATGGAGCGCGGCGACCTCCTCAGCGCCAACGGCGCGATCTTCACGGCGCAGGGCAAGGCGCTCAACGAGCACGCGGCCGACGACATCCACGTGCTGGTGACGGGCAACCCGGCGAACACCAACGCCCTCATCGCCATGAGCAACGCGCCCGACATCCCCAAGGAGCGCTTCAACGCCCTCACCCGCCTCGACCACAACCGGGCGACGGCTCAGCTCGCCACCAAGCTCGGCGTGCCCGTGACCTCGATCAAGAACATCTCGATCTGGGGCAACCACAGCGCGACCCAGTACCCGGACATCTTCCACGCGACCGTCGACGGCAGGAACGCCGCCGAGGCCGTGAACGACCAGGCGTGGATCGAGAACGACTTCATCCCGACCGTCGCCAAGCGCGGCGCCGCCATCATCGCAGCCCGCGGCTCCTCCTCGGCCGCCTCGGCCGCGAACGCGACCGTCGAGCACATGCGGGACTGGCTGCTCGGCACCCCGGCGGACAGCTGGGTCTCGCAGGCGGTCCCGTCCGACGGCTCGTACGGGGTCCCCGAGGGCATCATCTCCTCGTTCCCGGTCCGCACGAAGGACGGCGCGTACGAGATCGTGCAGGGTCTCGAGATCGACGCGTTCTCCCGCTCCAAGATCGACGCCTCGGTCGCCGAGCTCCTCGACGAGAAGAAGGCTGTCACCGAGCTCGGTCTCATCTGACCTGTCGGAGGAAGGCCCGGCCTCGTGCCGGGCCTTCGTCATGTCAGGGCACGGGCACCTTGGGCGCGGCCGGTACCCAGAAGGCGAGCACCATGATGCCGATGCCCATGAGCAGCATGGCGAGGGTGTCGAGCCACCGGGCCCGTACGACGAGGAGCCCTGCCTTGTCTCCCAGCCAGCCACGGAGCACGCCGCCGACGAAGAGCGCGAAGCCCATGATCGCGCTGCCCCGCCGCCAGTGGCCGGTCGGCATCATCGCGTACGTGGCCCCCACGGCGAAGATCGCCACCGTGACGAACCAGGCCCACTGACGACGCACCATGCCGAGCACCCCACGGTGCTCGGTCAGTGGCGGGCGGTGCGTCCTCGTGGTCACGTCAGTGCGCGAAGTGCCTTGTGCCGGTGAAGTACAGCGGCACGCCCGCCTCACGGCACGCCGCGATCGTCTCGTCGTCGTGGATCGAGCCGCCCGGCTCGACGATCGCCTTGACGCCGGCGGCGATGAGGATGCCGGGTCCGTCGGCGAACGGGAAGAACGCGTCGGACGCGGCCACCGCACCCACGGCACGGTCACCCGCACGCTCGACGGCGAGCTTGCACGAGTCGACGCGGTTGACCTGACCCATGCCGACACCGACGGACGCACCGCCGGAGGCGAGCAGGATCGCGTTCGACTTCACCGAGCGGCACGCCCGCCACGCGAACGCCAGGTCGGCCAGGGTGGCCTCGTCGACCGCCTCGCCGGCGATGAGCTGCCAGCTCTGCGGGTCGTCGCCGGGGGCGTCGATCCTGTCCGAGGACTGGAGCAGCGTGCCGCCGCTCACCGGGCGGAGCTCGATGCCTCCGGCCGGGTACGCCTCGGCGACGATGAGCCGGAGGTTCTTCTTCTTGCGCAGGATCTTCAGCGCGTCGTCGTCGAAGCCCGGCGCGATGACGACCTCGGTGAACACGGGGGCGACCTGCTCGGCCATCTCCTTGCTCACGGGACGGTTCGTGGCGATGACGCCGCCGTACGCGGACACCGGGTCGCACGCGTGGGCCTTGCGGTGAGCCTCGGCGATGTCCGCGCCGACCGCGATGCCGCACGGGTTGGCGTGCTTGATGATCGCGACGGCCGGCTGCTCGAAGTCGTACGCGGCTCGGTACGCGGCGTCTCCGTCGGTGTAGTTGTTGTACGACATCTCCTTGCCGTGGAGCTGCGTCGCCTGGGCCAGGCCGCCACGCCCGTACGAGCTCGTGTACAGCGCGGCCCGCTGGTGGGAGTTCTCGCCGTAGCGGAGCGTGCCCTCCTTGTGCCAGGACCCGGCCATCCAGGACGGGAAGCCGTCGCCGCCCGAGGTGTCGACCAGCACGTTGCTCATCCAGCTCGCCACCGCGATGTCGTACGTCGCGGTGTGCTGGAAGGCGACCGCCGCGAGCGCCTGTCGCTGGACGAGGGTGTAGCCCCCGGCGTCGAGCGCGGCGTACAGGTCGCCGTACTGGTCCGGCGACGTGACGATCGCGACGGACGGGTGGTTCTTGGCGGCGGCGCGGACCATGGACGGGCCGCCGATGTCGATCTGCTCGACGCACTCGTCAGGCGTCGCACCGCTCGCGACCGTCTGGGTGAACGGGTACAGGTTGCTGACGACGAGGTCGAACGGCTCGATGCCCAGGTCGGCGAGCTGCTGGACGTGCGACGGCAGCCGGCGGTCGGCGAGGATCCCGGCGTGGACCTTGGGGTGCAGCGTCTTCACCCGGCCGTCGAGGCACTCCGGGAAGCCCGTGAGGTCGGCGACCTCCGTGACGTCGCATCCCGCCTCACGCAGCAGCGCGGCCGTGTTCCCCGTGGACACGACCTTGACGCCGTGAGCCGCGAACGCGGCGCCGAGCTCGGCCAGTCCGCTCTTGTCGTACACGGAGACCAGCGCGCGGCGGATCGGGATCAGGTCGTTCATAGCGTCCTCTCGGTGGCATAGCGGGCGATGGTGTCGACGAGCATGCGGCGCTCGACGACCTTGATGCGTTCGTGGAGCGAGTCCTCGGTGTCGCCCGGCTCGACGGCCACCGCCTCCTGGGCGACGATCCGGCCCGTGTCGCCGCCGGCGTCGACGACGAAGACGGTGCAGCCGGTGACCTTCACACCGTGGGCGAGCGAGTCGCGGACGGCGTGCGCGCCCGGGAAGGAGGGCAGCAGGGCGGGGTGGGTGTTGATGAAGCGGTCGCCGAAGCGCGCGAGGAAGGCGGCGCCGACGAGCTTCATGAACCCGGCCGAGACGACGAGGTCCGGCTCGTACGAGGCCACCATCTCCGCGAGGCCGGCGTCCCACAGGGCTCGGTCGTCGCCCTTGCGGAGCGGGTGCACGAAGGTGGGTACGCGGGCGGCGCGAGCACGTTCGAGCCCGTACGCACCGGCGCGGTCCGAGCCGACCGCGACCACCTCGGCGTCACAGGTGCCGTCGGCGACCGCGTCGAGAACGGCCTGGAGCAGGGTGCCCGACCCCGACAGCAGGACGACCACGCGTAGGCGTCGGGGCTTCGGCACGGCCCTACCCTACCGGCGCCGTCTCCTCGTCCGGTCCGCTGCCCGCGGGGCCGCCGCCGCCGGCGAGGGGTGCGGCCGGGATCCAGGGCGAGCGTCCGCCGCGTCGAGCGAGGAGCCCGATGACCAGGCCGCCGGCCATCCCCGAGATGCCGAGCAGCGAGCAGGCCATGACGAAGAGCTCGAAGGGACGGGGCCCCAGGCCCACGAGCCGCGCCACGCCGAGATCACCGCGCGACAGGATCGCCACCGCGGTGACCGCGATGCCGGCGAAGGCCCCCGCGAGCCCTCCGACCAGGGACGTCTCGTCGAAGCGGGCACGACGACGGGGACCCACCGCCGTCCAGGCGGCGACGACGCCCGCCGCCACGCCGACGACGAGCCACGCCGCCATGACCCAGCGCCCCGTGGACTCGGCGGGGACGGCGCCGAGCACGGGTACGGCCGGGAGCAGGCCCAGATGCGTCACGGTCGGCGAGACGAGGGCGCCGTCGCCGAGGCTGATGCCGGCACCGAGCACCCAGGAAGCGGCCCAGAGCACGAGGTTGGGGAGGTACGCGAGCTCGCCCAGCACGAGGACGAACCCGCCGACGGGATCCGCGCCCAGCGAGGCCGACAGCTCGGTCACGCGGCCGCGTCCCTGGTACAGGGCTGTGGCCAGGGCGACGCACGCACCGACGAGCACCACGGCGACGGCCGCCCCGATGGCTCTCGGGACGCGTCGCGCCCACGCCGGCCACCTCCGGATCGGGTCCCAGCCCACGACCCGGGCGACACTCACGAGGCTGCACGCGGCGCCGAGGACGACCGCGCCGACAAGGGATTTCGCCACCTGGACCGGCGTGGTGAGCAGGAACGCGACGCTGCCGACCGCCAGCACGTACGTGCCGGTGAACGAGAGCACGATCCGCGGAACCAGCCGAGCCTGTACGTCGAGGGGGAGGTCGTCCGAGGGGTGCGCGAGGACGGCCTGCCGAGCCGCGACGCCGGAGAGGCCGGACAGGATGAGGACGATGAGAGCGGTCAGCCCGAGGGGCGTGATGGTGATCGTGGTCGTACCGATCACCGCTCCCGCGCCATGGCCCAGCAGCCACAGCTCGGTCGCCAGCTTGAGCCCGCTCGTCACGGCGCGCGGCGGACCTGTCAGCGTTGCGACGACCACGGGTGCGGCGACGATGACCCATCCGGCGGCCGCCGACCCGAGCGCCGCGAGGACGACGGCGAGGGGCCACGGCAGCGCCGGCGCACGGACCTCCGCGACCTCGTCGCGACGGCGCACGCCTCGTACCTCGAGGCCACGTCTCCTCCCGCGCGAGGAGGTCTGACGAGCTCTGGCCATCGCAGCATCCTCTCCTCGACACGCGCTTCCTCGACGAGGGACACGCTGGCGCCCAGTAAAGTCGAGGAGGCAGTGGACGGGCGACGCGACACGGGGAGGTGCCATGACCGACGAGGACGGTCGTCGCGCCAAGCGCGCCGCCGAGGGCCCCGACGAGACGAGCAGCGGCCGCCCCAAGCGGTTCCTGACTCCCGACTGGGACGACTGGGACGCGGCGTCCGGCGACTCTCCCGACGACGCGCCGCCCGCACAGGGCGGCCGGTTCGCCAGCGCTGCCCAGGAGCCGCAGGCTGCCGCACCTCCAGGACGCGCGCGCCACTCCTGGGCCGAGGACGACGTCGCCGGACCCGAGACCTCGTCCGAGCAGCCGCCTGCGGCTGCCCGGCCCGAAGGCTCGACGCAGTCCGCCGGCCAGGCCACGACAGGCGCCTCCGCGCACTCGCCGGCCGAGCCGGCGTCCTCGACGGAGGATGCGGAGGCCTCGACGGAGGATGCGGAGGCCTCCCAGACCGGCACCCGCGCGTGGCGACCGATCGCCGTCGAGCCCGCACCCGGTGCGTCACGCGCCGCGCAGAGCCCCTCGCTCGGCGAGAAGCGCCGCCGCGAGGCACCTGCGCTTCCCTCGACCCCTCCGCCCACGTCGCCCTCTGAGCGCCGGGAGGCCCTCATCGCGCGCGAGCGCGCCGGCCGCACGGTCGCTCCGGGGACCCTGCCCGGGGACGACTGGACCGACGCTCCCCTGCCCGCGTCCGCTGTCCCGCCGCCCGCCGCGGGGCAGGCACCGACGCCGATCGCCGTGCACGAGGGCGAGACACCCCCGGCCCACCACGCGTACACGCGCCCAGCGGATGAGGGCGCCGATGCGTTCGCACTGCGGCGCTCTCCGAGCGCTCGATCCGCGGGTGAGCCCGGCGACCAGCCCGAGGGTGGACCTGGCCCGGTGGCGGAGCCGGCCGCCGCGACACCCGCGCCCGTCCGGGGCACGGGGACGCCGACCTTCGTACCGGCGACGCCCCCGCCACTCGCCGAGCACCCGGGCGCCGTCCCTGTCGCGGCGGAGGCCGCGCCGACCGGCACGGTGGCGGCGCCGGGAGAGGCCCCGGCACGTACGGAACCGGCGGGCGCGCCACCGCGGCCTCCGGAGGAGCGCCCTGGGGCCGGCCGCCTTCTGCGGAGCCGTGCCTTCCAGGTCGGCGCCGCGGCGCTCGTGCTCGTCGTCGTCCTGGTCGCCGGCATCCTCGTGTTCACGAACCGGACCAAGCCGAGCGCCGCAGCGAGCAGCCAGACCGCGGCCGCGCTCGTCGAGCGCCTCGTCACAGCGAGCCAGCTCAACGGCGTCGGGCCGGGCGGCTGGACGGAGCAGAAGACCGAGTCGACGATCACGCAGGACTCGCCGGCGCCCCTCTGCTACGTCGCCTCACCCGACCTGCCGACGCCGACCGGGCAGGCGCAGCGCAAGCTCACGGCCTCCGGCGCCACGCTGCTGCACCGGATCGCCGGCTACGCGACCTCCGCGGAGGCGGACCAGGTGTACGCCCAGCGGCTCACCCAGCTCGGCCAGTGCAGCAACATCCCCGTGTACCTCACCAACGGCGCGGCGGTCACGTCGCTCGGCGACGCCGCCGCAGGCGTCACCGCCGTCATCCAGGACCCGACGGCGCAGTACCACACGGTGGTGATCGTCCGTACCGGGTCGGCCATCCTCACCTACGACGTCGCGCAGGCAGGGAGCGCTGTCGCGTACGACAAGGTGCTCGCGGTGGGAGCGGAGACGGTACATGCGATCTGCTCCTCGGTCGGCGGCAGCTGCTCGGCCTCTCCGACGGCGACGGTCGGCATCCCGCCCTCGAGCTCGGTACCCGGCTGGCTCAGTGTGTCCGACCTGCCCCGGGTGACGGCCGGGATGGGCCGCTGGAACGCGACCTCGCCGAAGACCACGGTGACGAGCGCGGGCAGCGCCTGCGAGAACCTCACGTTCGCCACGGTCGCCGGCCCCACGCAACGGCGCCAGCGCACGTACCTGCTCACGGAGGACGCGAAGGTCCCCAAGGACTTCGGGCTCGACGAGATCATCCTCGACTTCGCCACCCCTGACGCCGCCGGGGCGTTCGCGGCCCAGCTGAAGAGCTCCATCGCCGACTGCCCGACCCGTACGGCCACGGCGAAGCTCGGGAACACCGCGGACATCACGGCGACCGGCGCGAAGGGTGAGGCGGTGACGGGCTTCTGGCGTACGGTCACACAGTCGACGAACCCGACGACGACGTTCATCTTCCGCGTCGGCGTGGCCAGTGTCGGCACGCGGGTCGTGTACCTGCTGGCGACGCCGTCGGCCACGTTCGACGTCACCGACGCCGACTGGGCCGCCATCACGACGCGAGCCGGGCAGCGGGCGACACAGGGCGGCTGACCACAGGTCCTGCGGTAGCAGGGAGCGCGAACGCCGGTCTGTCGAGATCCGCTCAGTCGCGCGATGCGCTCAGTCGCGCGGCATGGACCGCATGATGTCGGCCATGAGCGCCGCGGCCCCGCTGGGTGTCTTGCCGACCCGCACGCCGACGGCCTCGAGAGCCTTCTTCTTCGCCTCGGCCGTACCGGCGGAGCCGGAGACGATCGCGCCGGCGTGGCCCATCGTGCGGCCTTCGGGAGCGGTGAACCCGGCGACATAGCCGACGACGGGCTTCGTGACGTTCGCGGCGATGAACTCCGCAGCCCTCTCCTCGGCGTCGCCGCCGATCTCGCCGATCATCATGATCGCCTGGGTCTCGGGGTCCGCCTCGAACTCGCGCAGGCAGTCGATGTGCGTCGTCCCGATGATGGGGTCACCGCCGATGCCGACCGCGGTCGAGAAGCCGTACTCGGACAGCTCGTACATCATCTGGTACGTCAGCGTGCCCGACTTCGACACGAGGCCGATCCTGCCTCGGCCGGCGATGTTCGCCGGGATGATGCCGGCGTTGGAGCGCCCCGGCGAGATGAGGCCCGGGCAGTTGGGCCCGATGATCCGCGTCGCGCCGCTCTTCTCCGCGGCGGTGAAGAACTCCGCCGTGTCCCGCACGGGGATGCCCTCGGTGATGCAGACGACCAGCGGGACCTTCGCGTCGACCGCCTCCATGACGGCCGCCTTGGCGTACGGCGCGGGGACGAACACGACGCTCACGTCGGCGCCCGTCTCCGCGACGGCCTCGTGGACCGAGTTGAACACCGGGACCGGGTCCTCCTCGAAGCGCACCGACTGGCCGCCCTTGCCCGGCGTCACGCCGCCGACCACGCGCGTCCCGGACATGATCATCCGCTGCGTGTGCTTGCGCCCTTCGGCGCCCGTCATGCCCTGGACGACGATCTTCGAGGTGTAGTTGAGAAAGATGGCCATGCCCTGGAATCCCTTCTACCTGGCCGCGGCCAGCTCGGCGGCCTTGGCAGCCGCGTCGTCCATCGTGTCGACCACTGTCACCAGCGGGTGGTTCGCGTCGGCGAGGATGAGCCGACCCTGCTCCACGGCGTTGCCGTCGAGGCGTACGACGATGGGCTTGGTCGCCCTGTCGCCCAGCATCTGCAACGCATGCACGATCCCGCGCGCGACCTCGCTGCACGCCGTGATGCCGCCGAAGACGTTGACGAAGACCGACTTCACCTGGTCGTCGGAGAGGATGATCTCGAGGCCGTCGGCCATGACCTGCGCGGACGCGCCGCCGCCGATGTCGAGGAAGTTGGCGGGGCGGGGCTGGCCGGGCAGGTCCGCGCCCGCGTAGGCGACGACGTCGAGCGTGCTCATGACGAGGCCCGCGCCGTTGCCGATGACCCCCACGGACCCGTCGAGCTTCACGTAGTTGAGGTTCTTCGCCCGTGCCCTGGCCTCCAGCGGGTCGCCCTCGGCCGCCTCGTGGAAGGCCGCGTGCTCGGGGTGCCGGAAGTCGGCGTTGTCGTCGAGGGTGACCTTGCCGTCGAGGGCGATGATGCGGCCGTCGCCTGTACGGACGAGGGGGTTCACCTCGACGAGCGTGGCGTCCTCGTCGTGGAAGACCTGGCCGAGTCGTACGAGGACAGGGACGAGCCGGTCGTGGTC
>DASSQF010000125.1:0-5041 GCA_035702685.1 Propionibacteriaceae bacterium | reverse complement strand
GGGCGGCGGCGGCAGTGTTTCACGTGAAACGACGGTCGCGCTCGGTGCCTCGCTCATGCAGTCGCCTCTCATGCGCCTTACTGACCGGAGCACTCTAGCGGGAGTCGAAGACCGCGATGGAACCTTCGGCGCGCGTCCGCGTTAGCACTCGGGAGCGACGCGAGACACGGCCGGCGCCGTCTTGGCCATCGACGGCACGCGCTCGATACAGCGCCTTATCCTTTTGCCGCTTTATCGCTTTATCTGTTGCTCTCTTTGTCGCTTTCGACCTTTGGCCACGCCCCTGTTGTCACGGGGACCCCGGGGTCCGGGCTCGGAGAAGGGAAGGCTAGCCTTACCCGCATGACTCCCGGCATGGACCTCTGCACCGCGCCGCTCCTCACGCCGCTCACGCTGCTGCATGTCGACGACCGGCACCACGGACAACGCCTCGCCACGCTCGGCCTCCGCGAGGGCGTCTCCTTCCGGCTGCTCACCCGCACCATCGGCGGCGGGCGCATCCTCCTCGTCGACGGCTCCCGCATCGCGCTCGGCCGGGACCTCGTCCAGAGACTGCGCGCCAGAGCGGCCTGATGAGCGAGTCGACGCGGACCCGGACGTCCCTGCCCCTCATCGCACAGGTCGTGCACACGGCCGCACCTCGCCTCATGCCCGCGAAGTCGTGCTGCGAGACCACGACCCAGGTGTCCGCGGGTCCGGGTACCGCCGTGGTGGCCCTCGTCGGCGCGCCGAACACCGGCAAGTCGACGCTCTTCAACGCCCTCACCGGCTCCCGTGTCACGACAGGGAACTGGCCCGGGACGACCGTGGAAGTCTCCCGGGGTGTCTGGCGCGCGACGCTCCCCCCAACCCCCTGCGCCTGCGGCACCTGCCCCGAGGGACACGCGGAGTCGACCGTGTCCATGACCCTGCTCGACCTGCCCGGTGCGTACAGCCTGGACGCCCACTCGCCTGACGAACAGCTCACCCGTGCGCTGCTGCAGGACGGTCCCGCCGAGGAGAGGCCGGATCTCTGCGTCGTGACGGTCGACGCCTCGCGCCTCGCGCACGGTCTCTACCTCGTCGCGCAGGTCCGCGAGCTGGCCCTGCGCGTCGTCCTGGCGGTGACGATGTCGGACATCGCCCTCCAGCGGGGGGTCTGCATCGACTCGCACGTCCTCGCGGACCGGCTCGGATGCCCCGTCGTCATGGTCGACCCGCGGCGTCGGACCGGCCTGGACACGCTCGCGGCCGTCGTGAGGACGACGCTGGTCCAGCCCGTCCCGCCGCCCCGCCCCACCCCGGACGCCCCCGACTCCCTGACACGCGACGACGACCGCTTCACGTGGCTCTCCGCCGCCGTGGAGCAGGCGACCGTCGTCCCCGGCAACGACCGCCTGACGCTCTCCGACACGGTCGACCGCTGGGTGACAGCGCCCGTCGTCGGACCCCTCGTGTTCCTCACGGTCATGTGGGCGGTGTTCCAGCTCACGACGACGGTCGCCGCACCGCTTCAGGACGCGCTCGACCGGCTCTTCTCGGGACCGGTGACCCACGGCATGGTCGCGATGCTCACCGTGGCGCACCTGGACCGGACGTGGGTGGAAGGACTCCTCGTCAACGGACTTGTCGCGGGGGTCGGGATGCTGCTCACCTTCGTCCCGCTCATGGCGCTCATGTTCGTCCTCCTCGCGCTCCTGGAGGACTCCGGCTACCTCGCGCGTGCCGCTGTCGTCACGGACCGCCTCATGCGGACGATCGGCCTTCCCGGGCGGGCGTTCCTCCCACTGATCGTGGGCTTCGGGTGCAACGTGCCCGCGATCTCCGCCACCCGGATCCTCCCCGACGCACGACAACGCCTGCTGACCGTCCTGCTCGTCCCGTTCACGTCCTGCTCGGCACGCCTCACGGTCTTCGTCATGCTCGGCACGGTCTTCTTCGGCCGCCACGCCGGTACAGCCGTGTTCGGCATGTACGTGATGTCGGTCGCCCTCATCGTGCTCGTCGGTCTCCTCATGCGCCGCACCCTGTGGCGGACCATGGGCTCGGAGCCGCTCATCATCGACCTCCCCGCGTACCACGTCCCCACGCTGCGGCTGACGGCTGCGGTGGTCTGGCAGCGCCTTCGCGGGTTCCTGCGGACCGCCTCCGGCATCATCGTCGTCACCGTGTCCGCGGTCTGGCTCCTCCAGTCCGTACCCGCCGTCGCCGGCGAGTCCTTCGGCCAGGTCCCGGTCCAGGACAGCGTGTACGGAGTGGTCGCCCGCACCATCTCCCCGGTGTTCGCCCCGGCCGGCTTCGGCCAGTGGCAGACCGCATCCGCCCTCATGGTGGGCTTCGTCGCCAAGGAGGCGGTGATCAGCTCGTGGGCGCAGACGTACGCCACAGACCAGCCGCAACCGGGCCAGGCGGGACTCCTGGGAGATCACATCCAGGCGGCCTTCCAGCAGTCCTCGGCAGGACACACGCTCCCCGCGGTGCTGGCGTTCATGGTGTTCCTGCTCGCCTACACCCCGTGCGTCGCCACGCTCGCTGCCCAGCGACGAGAGGTGGGCCTGCGCTGGACCGCCTTCGGCGTCGGCGTCCAGCTCACGACGGCGTGGCTGCTGGCGGTCGCGGTGTTCCAGGTGGGAAGGCTCTTCTGGTGAGCGGCCCGCTGCACCTGGTCCTTGCCGAGATCGGTGCCGGTACCCCGACCCTTGCCGAGATCTCTCGACGGACGGGGCTGTCCGACGACGTCGTACGGGCAGCGGTCGACCATCTCGTACGAGCCGGCCGGGTCACGAGCAGCGAGCTCTCCCTCGGCTGCCCGACGGGTGGCTGCGGCACCTGTCCGTCGTCCCCCGGCTGCGCCCTTCCCAAGGCGCTCGGCGCTCGGCGTCCCGGGCTGGTCAGCCTCACGCTGACGCGCGCGACGCTCTGAGCGTCAGCCCGCCCGGCGGACCCTCACCACATACGTGGGCTCTGCCTCGTCGTGTGCCCTCACGGTGAGGACTGTCGCCTCGACCCGCGCCTTCGCGAGCTCCTTGCGTGAGGCGGTGACCTCGTCCGCCGCCGACGAGCCCTTCATGGCCAGCAGCTCTCCGGCCGGCAGGAACAGGCTGCTGGTCCAGCCGAGGAGACGGCCGAGGGGAGCAACCGCACGGCACGTGACCACGTCGTAGGAGGCCTTGTGCTCCTCGGCGCGGCCACGCACAACCCGGATGCGGTCGTCCAGGCCGAGCTCCTGCACGGTCTGGGTGAGGAAGTCGGCCCTGCGCAGCAGCGGCTCGAGCAGCACGACGTCGAGGTCCTCACGCAGCACGGCCAGCGGAATGCCCGGAAGGCCGGCCCCCGACCCGACGTCGACCACGGTCGACCCGGACGGTACGAGGCCGGCGACCGCTGCGCTGTTGAGCACGTGCCGCTCCCACAGCCGCGGCACCTCGCGCGGTCCGATGAGGCCCCAGTCCACGCCGCGCGTCGCCAGGATGCCGACGTACGCCTCGATCGTGCCGAGCGCCTCCCCGTACAGCTCGACGGCCGCGGCGGGAGCAGGGGACGCGGAGGTCCCCTCGGCTGTCATCAGGCGGGTCGTACGACGACGCAGCGTCGCGGCTCCTCGCCCTCGGACTCGCTCACGAGACCGGCGGCGGCCACGACGTCGTGGACGATCTTGCGCTCGAAGGGGTTCATGGGCACGAGGCGTACGGGCTCACCCGACTCCTTGACGTCGGCGATGGCCTCCTTGGCCAGCGTCTCGAGCTCCTTGCGGCGACGGTCGCGGTGGCCCGCGATGTCGAGCATGAGGCGGCTGCGGCGGCCGGTCTCGGTCATCACGGCCAGGCGCGCGAGCTCCTGGAGCGCCTCGAGAACGGACCCGTCCGGCCCGACGAGCAGGTCACCGTCGGTGACGATGGAGACGTGCGCGCGGCCGCCCTCGACGTACGTGTCGATGTCGCCGTCGAGGTCGGCGATGTCGAGGAGCTCCTCGAGGTAGTCCGCGGCGATCTCGCCCTCGTTCTCGAGGGAGTCGGCGCCCGTGGCCGGCTTGGCGTCGTCGACGGCGGCGTCGTCCTCCACCTCGGGCGCGGCCTCGGCGGACACGGTCTGGTCAGTCATGGTTTCCTCCAGTTGCGGGAGTGCTGCGGGGGTTCAGGCCTCGGCGTTGGTGTCCGCCTGGCCCTGGGCCCCAGGGGTCTTCTTGCGCGTCGAGCGCGACGCCGAGCGGGGCTGCTGCCGCTGGATCTGCTGGCGCTGCACCTGCTGGCGCTGAACGGACGGCTTCGCGCCCGTCGTAGGGTCGCTCGCGTCCGTCGCCGTCGCCGCCGGAACCGGGGCGGGCGTTGCCGGGCGCTTCTGACGCTTCGCCATCCGCTCGGCCTGGATCCTCTTGGGATCGCGACCCTTGCGGATCATCCGCTCCTCCCACTCGATGTAGGCGGGCGTGTTGGGCGTCGGGTTGTTGTGGATGAGGAGGTACTGCTGGCCGAGGGTCCACACGTTCGAGACGAGCCAGTACACGAGCACGCCGATCGGAATGGCGACACCGCCGACGAGGTACATGATCGGGAAGAGGTACAGCATCATCTTCTGCTGCTGGGCGAAGGGCCCGGTCAGCGCCTCGGGGGGCATGTTCTTGCTCATGAGCTGGAGCTGCGTCATGAACAGCACGCCCGTCATCGCGAGCATGAGCACGAGTGCCGTGATCTGCGTGGCTCCGAAGGGGCTGATCGGGAAGAACGTGCCGGCGAGGCTCGCGCCGAAGACGTGGGAGTCACGCAGGGAGCTCACGAGGTCGGGGTTCTTCTCGAAGAAGTAGCCGATCGCGTTGCCCCGGGAGACCCCGTTGAGCACGTTGAACAGGGCGATGAAGATCGGCATCTGCAGCAGGAGCGGGAGGCACGAGGCGGCAGGGTTGACGCCCTCCTCCTGGTAGAGCTTCATCGTCTCCTGGCCGAGCTTCTCGCGGTCGGAGCCGTACTTGTCCTGCAGAGCCTTGAGCTTCGGCTGGACGAGCTGCATGTTCCGCGCCGAGTTGATCTGCTTCACGAACAGCGGGATCAGCAGCGTGCGGATGACG
>DASSQF010000124.1:0-3063 GCA_035702685.1 Propionibacteriaceae bacterium | reverse complement strand
CGGGAAGGACGTACGAGAGCACCTTGACGGTGCCGGCCGCGGGCGCCATGCGTCCGCTCAGCGTCAGCAGCAGGGCCGCACGAGTCGTCGGCGTCCCGGTGACCGCGAGGACCTGGCCGGGCTCGAGCCGGAGCGAGAGGTTGGGCACCCCGCCCACGCGGACCGCCAGTCCCTCCGCGACGACGGCGGCCGTGTCACCCGGTGCGGGCCAGTCGGCGAGCTTGAGCTGGCGCGCGAGGGACTCCCCCTCGATGTCGAGGCTGGGCAGGATCCGGTCGAGCCACGTCGGGAGCCACCACGCCTTCTCGCCGAGAAGGTGCATCACGGCCGGTACGAGCGTCATGCGGACGATGAAGGCGTCGATCGCCACTCCGACCGCCAGGCCGAACGCGATCGCCTTCAGGGCGCCCTCGCCCCGCGGGACGAAGAACGCGAAGACCGCGAACATGATGATGGCCGCGGCGACGACGACCTTCGCCGAGTGGACGAACCCGTCGTGGACCGCGTGGCGCGCGTCGTCGCCGTGCACGTGCTCCTCGCGCATCCGGGAGACGAGGAAGACCTCGTAGTCCATCGCGAGCCCGAACAGGATGCCCATCGTGATGATGGGGAAGAACGAGATGATCGACGTCTTCTCGGACAGGTTCACCAGCCCCGAGAACCAGCCCTTGTTGAACACGAGCGTCGCCGCGCCGAAGGACGACCCGACGCTGAGCAGGTAGCCGACGGCCGCCTTGATCGGGACGGCCACGGACCGGAACACCATCGTCAGCAGGACCAGCGACAGGCCGACGACGAAGATGCCGAACGGCAGCAGGGCGCCCGCGAGCTGCGAGGTGACGTCGAGGCCGACGGCGGTGAGGCCGGTCACGTACGCGTCGACCCCGTACGCGGCCTTCCAGTCGGGTGCCTTGTCCTGGATGCGCTTGACGAGCTGCTCGGTCTGCGGGTCGTCCGGCGCTGTGGTGGGGATGACCTGGATCATCGCGGTGTCGGCGTTCTCGTTCGGGACGGCCATGGGCACCGAGGCGACGCCGGGGATGTGCTCGATGTCCGACTCGATGCTCGAGACGAGGCCGAGCGGGTCGGTCGACTGGACGACGGAGAACGTCACGATGAGGGGACCGTTGGCGCCAGGTCCGAACGCCTTCGCCACGGCGTCGTACGTCTGCCGCGCGGGCGAGGCCGCGGGGAGCTGGCCCGCGTTGGGCAGGGACAGCCACAGGTCCTTCGCGGGGAAGCTCAGCGCACCGAGGCCGGCGACGACGACGAGGATCGTCACGACGGGGAACTTGGTCACGACTCGTACCCACCACCCGGACGCGCCGCCGCCTGTACGGGGCGCCCGCTCGGCGACGGGCTTGATCTTCCTGGGCCGTACCCGCTCGCCGAGGTACCCGAGCACCGCCGGCAGCAGCGACAGGGCCACGAGGACGCCGATGGCGACGGCCACGGCGCCGAACGCGCCCATCACCGTGAGGAAGGGGATACCGGCGACGGCCAGTCCGACGAGGGCGATGATCACCGTGAGGCCGGCGAAGACGACCGCGGACCCCGACGTCGCGACGGCTCGCGCCGTGGACTCCTCCGGCGTGAGAGCGGCGTCCGCACCGAGCTGGTCACGGTGGCGGGAGATGATGAACAGGGCGTAGTCGATGCCGACCGCCAGGCCGAGCATGAGGCCGAGCATCGGCGTCGTCGAGCTGATCTCCATGAAGCGCGTCGCGCCGAACGTGATGGCCATCGCGAGTCCGACCCCGAGCAGCGCGTTGGCGAGCGGCACCATGCCCAGAAGGAGTGAGCCGAGCACCACGATGAGCACGACGAGGGCGACGACGACGCCGATGGCCTCGACGACGGTGATCTTCGGCAGCTGGATCGCGAACACGTCGCCACCGACGAGCACCTGGGAGCCGGCGGGCAAGGTCTTCTGGAGACCGACCCCGTCCTCCTGCAGGTGCGCACGGTCGGCGTCGGTGAACGTCACCGCCGTACCCACCACGCGGATCGTGAGCTTCGCTGTCCTGCCGTCGGTCGAGATCTGCCCGTGGACGTACTGGTTGTAGGGGCTGATCGTGCCCTTCACGTACGGGCGGGTCGCGATGTCGTCGAGGCCCTTCTCGATCGCGCGCTGGATGTCCGCGTCGTTGAGCGAGTGACCGACAGGCACGGTGACGACCATCGTCGACGTGGAGTCGGCCGCGGAGGGGAACGTCATGCGGAGCTGGTCGTACGCGACCTGGCTCGGCGCGCCAGGGATCGTGAAGTTGTCGTTCGTCGGCTGCCGGAACGCCATCGCGCCACCTCCGACGACCAGCAGGAGGACCACCCACGCGATGACGACCCGCCCGCGTCGCCGGAAGCACCACCGCCCCACGTCGTACAGGAATGCGGACACATCTACTCCCACCGGTCGGGGACGATCCTCGGACAACTTCGATACAGAAGTGTATCCTTTCTTCAACCGGCTCCTGACCAGGCTTTTCGCGCCTGGCTGAAGGGTCCACACGGGCAGCGATGGCCAGAGCGGTGACCTCAGGCCCGCTAGATTGGACGCCCGAAGGAGTGCGAGTGAGCGACCACGCCACCATGACGCCGCGGCGAGCGGCGACTCGAGCGCGCCTCCTCGAGGCGGCACGCGAGGTCATCGCGGAGCGCGGTGCCGGAGGCGCCACGGTCGAGGGGATCGCTGAGCGGGCCGGTTTCACGAGGGGCGCGTTCTACTCGAACTACGCGGACCTCGACGACCTCATCGTCGACGTCATCCGCGACGTGGGGGAGACGCGGATCGCCCAGGTGCGCGAGGCTGCGGCGCAGTTCGCGGCCCACCGGGACTCCGACCAGCTCACCATCGACACGGCGCTGCAGGGCGGCGTCCGCGACTTCGTCCACCTCCTCCAGCCACCCATGAACGAGGTGCTGCTGCAGGCGGAGCTCCGGCTGTACGCGCTGCGGCACGAGGCCGTACGGGCGGGCTACGTCACAGCCGTCCGGGAGACGATGACCGGCGTGTACGAGATCCTCGACACGCTGTTCACAGGACTCCAGGTCCAGATCCGCGCG
>DASSQF010000123.1:0-8335 GCA_035702685.1 Propionibacteriaceae bacterium | reverse complement strand
GTTCGCATAGGGCCATGCGACGGCAGCGAGAACGTGCGAAGTCATGGGGAAACCCTAGTGCGTCGGCCCGTCCGGGCCGCCCGCGCTCCCGGCGCCGGATGCGCTGCTCGTACCGCCGCAGGCTGTGCTTGACAGATCCATCACTTCTACGTTGACTATTCCACGTGGAACATTCCGGCGCGAAGAGGGGCATGCCGCCCATCGGTGTGGCCGTCCTCGCCCTGCTCGCCGAGCGCGCGATGCACCCGTACGAGATGCTTCAGACGCTTCGCGAGCGGCACGAGGACGTCGCCCTGCCCGTGAGCATCGGATCGCTGTACCACGCGGTGCAGCGACTGTCCGAGAAGGGGTACGTGCGCCCCACCAAGGCGGAGCACGTCGGCAACCGGCCAGAGCGCACCACGTACGAGATCCTCGACCGGGGGCGCGAGGTGATGAGGAGCCGCCTGTACGAGCTGCTCGCGTCGCCGACGCCGCTCTCGCAGGTCGACCACGCAGGGATCGGCGAGCTCCACAACCTGGAGCCGAGCGAGGCGGTCGCGGCGCTCGACGCGCGGATCGCGACGCTCGACGGGCAGATCGCCGAGCACGAGCGGCTCCTGGCGGACGCCCACGCGCGGAATGTCGACGAGATCTACCTGTTGTACGGGTCGTACGCGACCGCGCAGCAGCACCACGAGCGCGAGTGGATGGCCACCCTGCGTGACCGCATCGAGACAGGAGCCCTCACATGGCCGAGCCCGACGTGACGACGACGCAGGACGTCCCTCCGACCACCCCGGCTGACCAGGTCGCCATCCCCAAGGGGGCATGGCCGGCGCTGTGGGCGCTCGTCCTCGGCTTCTTCATGATCCTCGTCGACTCGACGATCGTCTCGGTCGCGACCCCCGCCCTCATGCGCGCGTTCAACGCCGGCATCGACACGGTCGTGTGGGTCACCAGCGCGTACCTGCTGGCCTTCGCCGTGCCGATGCTCATCACGGGCCGGCTCGGCGACCGGATCGGCCCGAAGCGCGTGTACATGATCGGCCTCGTGGTGTTCACGCTGTCGTCGGCGTGGTGCGGCCTCACGGGTACGTTCGGGCTGGGGATCGGCTGGCTCATCGCGGCCCGCGTCGCACAGGGCCTCGGCGGCTCGATGATGTCGCCCCAGACGATGACCGTCATCGCGCGCATCTTCCCTCCCCAGCGCCGCGGCAGCGCCATGGCGCTCTGGGGCTCGACGGCAGGGGTGGCCGCGCTCGTGGGCCCGATCCTCGGCGGCCTCCTCATCGACTCGGCCGGCTGGGAGTGGATCTTCCTCGTCAACGTCCCGGTCGGCATCCTCACCGTGATCCTCGTCGCCCGGCTCGTGCCTCGCCTGGAGACGCACACGCACTCGTTCGACTGGATCGGCGTCGCGCTCAGCGCCGTCGGCCTGTTCTGCGCCGTGTTCGCGATCCAGGAGGGCGAGACGTACAGCTGGGGCCAGATCACCGGGCTCATCAGCGTCCCCGGCCTCATCGCCGTCGGCGTGGTGCTGATCCTCGTCTTCGTGTGGTGGCAGTGGCGTCAGAAGAGCGAGCCTCTCGTACCGCTGAGCCTGTTCTCGGACCGGAACTTCAGCGTCTCCTCCGTCGCGATCACGGCGGTCGGCTTCAGCGTCACCGCGATGATCTTCCCCTTCATGATCTACGCCCAGGTGATCCGCGGGCTCAACCCCACGCACGCCGCGCTCCTCATGGCGCCGCAGGCCGTGGCGAGCATCGTCATGGCTCCGGTCGCGGGGAAGCTCGTGGACCGGGTCCACCCGCGCTACCTGGCGAGCCTCGGCCTCCTCGGCCAGGCAGGGACCATCTACTGGCTGTCACGGGTCATGAAGCCGGACTCCGCCACGTGGGAGATCCTCGTGCCGGCCCTGTTCCTCGGCATCTCGAGCTCGTTCGTGTGGGGCACCCTCGCCACCGGCGCGAACCGCAACCTGCCGCCGCAGTCGGCGGGCTCCGGCTCCGGCGTGTACAACACCGTGCGCCAGGTCGGCTCCGTCATCGGCTCGGCGGCCATCGCCGTGCTCATGGAGTCGCGGATCACCGCTCATCTCCCCGGCGCGAAGAGCTTCTCCCTCTCCGGGGGTACGACCACGGCGTTGCCGCCGTTCGTCAGGACCGGCCTCTCGGCGGCGCTCAGTGACGCCATGGTGCTCCCCGCCGCGGTCCTGCTGCTCGGCTTCGTCGCGACCCTGTTCTTCGAGAACCTCAAGCACCTGCGCTGATTATCACCGGCAAGCCGGGACGGCCGCTGCGGCCGACGAGAGCGGGCGGCTGACTGCCGGGGCGTCCGCTCAACCGGCTAGACGACCTGGCGGATCAAGGCCTCGGCGGCGTCGACGATCTGGTGCGTCTCGCGCTCCCACTGCGGCTCCTGGCCGCGGTACGGACCGGTCGCGAGGGAGATGATCACCGCCGCGGCGCGGAGGCGGAGCTCGGTGGCGTCGACGCGCTCGTCGAAGACGGGCACCCATGTACGGAGCAGGTGGTGCACGCGCTCCGTCTGGCGCGCATTCATGCGCTGGACGGTCGAGAGGTGCGCGACGAGACAGGCGAGGTCGTCGGCGCGCCGCCCCGGGCCCACGGTGTCGATGTCGAGGATCCCGGAGACGTGCCCGTTCCGTACGTGGATCTGGCCCTCGTGGAAGTCCCCGTGCGTGGGCTCGTCACCCTCCGGGCAGTCCTCCAGGCCCTGCGTGATCTGCTCGGCCATCCAGTCGAGCCGGGGCGCGAGCGGGGGCAGCGCCTGCGACACCATGCGCGCATAGTGCTTCACCGCGTCCGCCCAGGGCGGCCGGCGCTCGAGCCCGGCGACGGAGGCAGGCATCGCGTCGAGCACGCGGATGAGCCGCTCCGCCGTCGTGGGCGGCTCGTCGTCGAAGATCGCCCGTGCCAGCGGCCTGCCGGGCAGCTCGTCGAGGATGAGGAGGTGGTCCGACGTCGCGGCGAGGATCGGAGGCGCCGGTACCCCGGCCTCGAGCAGGAGCTCGTGCCGCTCCTTCACCTGGTCGAACAGCCGCTCCCGGAGCACCTTCACGTACAGCACGTGCGGCGGTGAGCTCACCGTGCACTTGAGGACGGCCCGACGCCGCGGGCGGTAGCCGATCATGTCGAGCCGGATCTGGTCGACCCCCACGGGCGTGGGGAAGACGCGGTACTCGTTGAGGACCGCCGCCATCTCGGTCGGGTAGGCCGCGCGCTCGAGCCCCGGCAGGTCCGGGTCCTTGGGGTAGATCCACACGGCGACCTCACGGTCCCCGTCGGCGAAGATCGCCGCGCGCTCGTCCGTACGAGCCAGTCCTCCGGCGCGGGCGGAGACACCGAGAAGCTCCTTGCGGACGCCGTGAGGCCACTCGACGGAGGCCACGTACGTCGCCGTGGTCGACCGCTGCGGGTTCGCGTCGACGTGGTCGAGCGCCCATGACTGGAGCACTCCCCCGGCGTGCTGCACGGCGGTGCGCAGCAGGTTCCCCACCTCGTCGCCCGTCAGGAGCTTCGACCCGTCAGGATCGCGCACGTCACCTCCTCAGCACGCCTCGGCCACCGGCACTGGTGGCGCGAGCCTATCGGTCGAGGTTCGCCTCGATCCCGTTCGCCTCCACGGCGGGTCCCTCCTCGGGGCTCGCCTCGTCCCTCGCCTCGTGCCTCGACTCGTCCCTCGCCTCGTCCTCCGCCGGCCGGATCGTGATGCGGGCGGCCCGACGCCCGTCCAGCTCGGTGACCGTCATGTCGAACGTCGACCTGGCCGCGCCCGAGACCTGGGGCACGGACACCCGTACCGTGTCGCCCACCTCGGGCAGCTCCCCTCGCTGGGCCACCCAGTACCCCGCGACCGTGTCGTACGGGCCCTCGGGGAGCTGGTAGCCCGTCCTCTCCGCGAAGTCCTCCAGCGTGATGAGCCCGTCGACGTCGACCGCGCCGGACAGCCGGACGAACGAGACGTGCGCGACGTGGTGCTCGTCCTGGATCTCGCCGACGAGCTCCTCGACGAGGTCCTCGAGCGTCACGATGCCGGCGGTGCCGCCGTACTCGTCCGCGACGATCGCGAGCTGTGAGCCCGTACGCCGCATCTCGCTGAGGGCGTGGAGGATCTTCACGGTCTCCGGCAGCGAGATCACGGGCCTGACAAGGCGCGACACCGGCCAGTTCCGGGTCGACGCGTCGAGGTCCATGAGGTCGCGGACGTGGAGGAAGCCGAGCACCTCGTCGACGGTCTGCCCGGTCACCGGGTAGCGGCTGTGGGGAGCGCCACGCACCTCCCGCATCGCCGCGTGCGCCGACATCGACCCGGCCAGGAAGTCGACCTCGGTCCGGGGGACCATCACCTCGCGCAGGGAGCGCTCGCCCGCGTCGAAGAGCTCGTCGACGATCTTGCGCTCCTCGATGCCGAAGGAGGGCGCGCCGGAGACCAGGGCCCTGATCTCCTCCTCGGTCACCTGCTCCCGCCCGGCGCTCGGGTCGCCGCCGAACAGCCGGACCACGGCGTTCGTGGAGACGCCGAGGAACCAGATGAGGGGCCGTACGGCCTTGGCGATCGCGTCGACGAGCGGGGCGAGCGCCATCGCGAAAGCCTCCGCGCGCTGCATGGCGAGCCGCTTGGCCGCGAGCTCGCCGAGGACGATCGAGAAGTACGAGATGGCGAGGGTGATGAGCACCAGCGAGACCGTCGCGGCGAGCCCCTGAGGGAGGCCCCAGCGGACGAGGACGGGCGTGAGGCGCTCGGCGAGCGTCGCGCCGCCGAACGCGGCCGAGAGGAAGCCGGACAGCGTGACGCCGATCTGTACGGCGGACAGGAACCGGTTCGGCGACAGGGACAGCTCGGCGACCTTCGCGCCGCGCTTGCCGCGCTCGGCCAGCTGCTTGAGCTGCGACTCCCGCAGGCTCACGAGCGACATCTCGGCAGCCGCGAACACGCCGCCGATGAGGATGAAGAGCAGGATCAGAAGGATGTCCTGCAGGACCGGGCTCACGTCACATCCCGCCCGCACGTTCTGGGTCGCTCACGGCGCGATTCTATCGGCGGCCCCCGACGCCCCCGGGCCCCTCGTCCGCGAGACACCCCCAGCACGTCGCCGAGACAGCGTGTGAGCGTCCCCGAGACGCCCGGTGAGCGTCCCGAGACACCCTGTGAGCGTCCTCGGGGGCCCTGCGCGTGTCCTCGAGAGACCCCGTGCGCAGAAGAGAGACGCGCGGCACCTCGGCGTCCTCGCCCGCCCCCTGTGTGCCAGTCTGTACCGCGTGCCACTGAACATCTCCGTCATCGGGACCAACTACCTGGGGGCCGCGCACGCCGCGGGCATGGCCGAGTTCGGGCACAGGGTCATCGGTGTCGACATCGACCCGCGCCGCGTCGAGGTCCTCAACTCCGGACGGTCCACGATCTTCGAGCGGGACCTCGAGCCCATGCTCGCGCGGCACACGGCGACGGGACGGCTCCGGTTCACGACCGACTACCGGGAGATCGCCGACTGGGCCGACGTCCACTTCGTCGCGGTCGGCACACCGGCCACGAGGGACGGCTCCGCCGACCTCTCCCAGGTGTTCTCCGTCGCCGAGACGCTCGGGCCGCTGCTGACGCGTCCCACGCTGGTCGCCGGCAAGTCCACGGTGCCCGTCGGCACCGCCATGCTGCTCGAGGCGCGGCTGCGCGAGCTTGCGCCTGCTGGACACGGCGTCGAGGTGATGTGGAACCCCGAGTTCCTCCGCGAGGGGTACGCGGTGACGGACACGCTCCGGCCCGACCGGATCGTGCTCGGTACGCACTCCCACAACGCGCTCCGCACGATGCGCCACGTCTACGCCCTGCCCATCTCCGAGAACGTCCCGATCGTCGAGTGCGACATCGCCACCGCGGAGCTCATCAAGACCGCGGCGAACGCGTACCTCGCCATGAAGATCTCGTTCATCAACGCCATGGCGCAGATGTGCGAGGCGGCCGGCGGTGACGTCGTGCTGCTCGCAGACGCCCTCGGGTACGACACCCGCATCGGCCGCCAGTTCCTCAACGCCGGCCTCGGCTTCGGCGGCGGCTGCCTGCCGAAGGACATCGCCGCCCTCGCGTACCGCGCGCAGGAGCTCGGCGTGCCCCAGCTCACGGAGCTCATCGAGGCCGTCGAGCACATCAACGCGACACAGCGCGAGGAGATGACCCGCCTCACGATCGCCGCCCTGGGCGGGAACCCTGCGGGCAAGCGGGTCGCGGTGCTCGGGGCGACGTTCAAGCCGGACACCGACGACACCCGCAACTCGCCGTCGCTCACGGTGGCGACGAGCCTTGCCGCCGCGGGCGCGGAGGTCCGCGTGTACGACCCGCAGGCACACGTGGACGCGCCCGGCGTGACCCAGCTGCCCAGCGTGGTGGAGGCACTCGCCGACGCCGACATCGTCCTGCACCTCACCGAGTGGCCCGAGTTCCGCCAGCTCGACCCGACCACGCTCGACGGGGTCGTGCGGTCCAAGGTGCTCATCGACGGGCGGCTCAAGCTGCACCGCCCCACGTGGAAGCGTGCCGGGTGGAAGGTCATCCAGCTGGGGCGCGCCTCGACCTGGTAGGAGCGAGCACACGGCCCGAACCGAGGCATCCCCCGACGTACGGGTTCACGCTTGAGCGCACACCTGCTCTCCCCGAGCGGTGCTGTGCCTGCTGACCGGAGCTACAGCGTGATGATCTGCGCGGGCGGCGGGGCCTTGTAGCTCACCGGCATGTCCCACTCCGAGAACGTGATCTCGTCGGTACCCGCGCTGGTCTCGTACCGCATCTTCAGCAGCGCGTAGCCCTTGTCCGTGACCCAGATCGTCACCCGCCCGTCCTGCGTCCGCACGGAGAACAGGTACACGGGGCGTCCGGTGAGCGTGGTCTTCTCCGCGATGACACCCATGCCCTCGGTGATCGCCTGCTCCGACTTCAGCGAGCCGATGAACCCGGCGACCGTGAACTCCCCGAGCTTCGGGTCCTTGCTGGCGAGGTATCGGCTGCCGATCGCGACGATGACGTCCTGCTTCATGCCCGCCGCCCGCCAGTACGCCGTGTTGGCCTTGAGGTAGTACGTGCCGGAGACGGCAGTGACCTCGAGGCTCTGGTTGTCGATCGCCACCGTCGACCGGCCGTTGCTGCCGTCGCACATTCCCGACATGTCGACCGTGGCGGCCTTCCCGGAGAGCTGGACGACCCCCGTGATCCGCATGGAGCGGGCGGCGGCGAGAGATGCCTGGAACGAGCCCCACAGCTGTCCCACCGTCGGCTCCGTCGAGCTCGCCTGTGCCGAGGCCTGCCGTTGCGCGAGAGCCGAGGGGTCCATCCGCGCGTCGCGGTTCAGCATGGCTCCCGGCTGCTGGCTGCACCCGGCGAGGAGGAATCCCAGGGTGCAGACGAGCGCCGGAACGACGAGACGCGGCGAACGCATCATGGCTCCTCTGGTCGGCCGCAACACCGTACGGGCCGGCGTTGAATCGTGCAGGCCATTCGTAGAAACTTCTCAGCCCCGCCCTCACGCGGAGGACGGGGCCGAGAACGTACAGGGCCTGGATCAGCCGCGGGCAGCCTCGAGGTTCTCGTCGATCGCCGCGAGGAACTCCTCGGTCGTCAGCCACTGCTGGTCGGGGCCGACGAGGAGGGCGAGGTCCTTCGTCATCTTCCCGGACTCGACGGTCTCGACGCAGACGCGTTCGAGGGTCTCGGCGAACTCGGTGACCTCGGGCGTGCCGTCGAGGGCGCCGCGGTGCTTGAGACCACCGGTCCACGCGTAGATCGAGGCGATCGGGTTCGTCGACGTGGGCTTGCCCTGCTGGTGCATGCGGTAGTGGCGGGTCACGGTGCCGTGCGCGGCCTCCGCCTCGACCGTCTTGCCGTCCGGGGTCATGAGCACGCTCGTCATGAGGCCGAGCGAGCCGAAGCCCTGCGCGACGGTGTCCGACTGCACGTCGCCGTCGTAGTTCTTGCAGGCCCAGACGTACCCGCCCTCCCACTTGAGCGCCGAGGCGACCATGTCGTCGATGAGGCGGTGCTCGTATGTGAGGCCGCGGGCCTCGAACTCGGCC
This sequence comes from Propionibacteriaceae bacterium, assembly GCA_035702685.1. Taxonomy (GTDB): domain Bacteria; phylum Actinomycetota; class Actinomycetes; order Propionibacteriales; family Propionibacteriaceae; genus Fen-668. Next base: position 272 of record DASSQF010000123.1, on the reverse strand, counting down.
TTGAAGTCCGCCTCGTACACGGCCTGGAAGATGTCCTTGAACTGGCCGTCGTACGCCTTGAGGATCGTGTTCTTCGTCGACAGGTACACGGGGTAGTTGCGCAGCAGCCCATAGTTGAGCGACGCGCGGGCGAAGTCGCGGATCGACTCGTTGAAGTTGTACATGCCCATGACGACGCCGCCGCCCGGGTCCATGTCCACGACCTCGATCTCCATCGGCTCGGAGCCGTCGGCCGGGGTGTACGTGAGGGTCACGGTGCCCGCGCCGGGGAT
>DASSQF010000122.1:0-6724 GCA_035702685.1 Propionibacteriaceae bacterium | reverse complement strand
GAAGGCCCTCGTCCCTGATGGCTTCGACGTGGTCCTCGACTACGTCGGTGGCGCGGCGATGGACGCGACGCGCGCTCTGGTGAAGCCGGATGCCTCCGTGATCTCCATCACGGACGGCCGGGCTGCGTCGGAGTTCGGCGGTGAGGCGATCTGGGTGCGTCCGAGCAGCGAGGACCTCGCCGAGCTCGTCGGCCTGGTCGGCGACGGCAAGCTCAGGGTGAGCATCGCCGAGGTGTTCGACCTCGACCACGCCGTCGACGCGTACCGGCTGCTGGAGGCCGGTCACACCCGCGGCAAGATCGTCGTACGGGTGTAGCTGCTTGCCAGGGCGTCCGTGCAGTCAGACCGCGTGTGTACGGACAGGCACATCGGCGAGTTCCCCGGACCCCTGGCCCGGGTCCGGCGTCGAGGGGGCTCATGGCGGACGAAGTGAGACGGGTCCCGCAGCTCGTGGGCTCGGCGTGGGAGCGGCGCCGGGACCGGCGACGTGTCCGTATGCGGGATCCCGGCATGGGGTCTTCTGTGCCCGCGTTCGGTATCGGTCACCTGTGGGAGCCGCCGAATCGGCGGGAAGGTGAACCGGCTCGTCGCTCGGCTCGTTGGTAGGGGAGAAGGCAAGACTCGTGATACGAGCGGCACGACGAACCGGGGGTTCTCATGGCAGGCATCGTCACGATCGGCGGGAGCCGACTGGATCTCATGGACGAGAGGGGCTGAGCGGCCGTGTCCCGTCGTACAGGAGCAGGTCCCGACAGCCGCAGCGCTTCCATGCGGGAGCCGGAACGGACGTACGACCAGCGGGCGCTCGGCAGTGACGGCCCCTCCCGGGTGACGCACTGGATCCTGGCCATGGTGACAGCAGCCGGTCTGGCGGTCGACGCGTACGTCCACTGGCAGCTCGCCCCGCGGTTCGACACGCTCGTCGGAGCCGCCAGTCCGCACATCAGCCAAGGGCAGCTGTTCCGCGTCGAGGCGGCTCTCGCCGTCGTCGCGATCGTGCTCGTGCTGGTGCTGACCCGGAGCCGCCTCGGGGCCCTGGTCGCGTTCCTTGTCGCCGGAGGGGGACTCGCGGCAGTCCTGCTGTACGCCTTCGTCGACGTGGGCGGGTTCGGGCCTATGCCCGACATGTACGACCCGGCCTGGTACACGGAGAAGACCGTCAGTGCTGTGGCCGAAGCCGTCGCCGCCATCACGGCACTCTGCCTGCTCCTGGTCCCGCGAGGACGCCGTCGCCGCCGCGACTGACGGCACGGGGCGCAGGCATCCTGAGGCTGGAGGCCAGCGGCGCCCGGACGCTTTCGTCAGGACAGGTCAAGGGCTCAGCCCCGTGCGAGGACCCATGTGATCACCTGCTGCACCCCCTCCGGGACCGCCGTCGTACCGGCGTTCACCCGCACGAACCCGTCTGCCAACGGCTCTGCGATGAGGCGAACAGGGAAGGTCTTGGATTCTTTAGTACTAGGGACTAGAATCGTCACTGTCCGAAGGAGGCCCGCACAGCAGGGCCACCGAAGAACTGACGAAGGAAGATGGAGCACCATGCGTGAGAAGCTGAGCAAAGCCCTCGAGGCTGCCAAGCAGGCGTTCATCGAGCTGGCCGAATGGGAGTCCCGCATCGCCTGACCCTTGACTCTGGTCGGGAGTTCGACGACCGACCCTCAACACAGAGGCCCGCGACACCCGTCGTGGGCTTCTGTCGTTCACACGCATCTGAGTCACGCGGCGAAGCCATGTTCTGGATGCTCGAGGCGCGGGCGGCCTTGAGCCGCCGGTCACCTCTCATGCACGGCCGGATGGGAGTCGTAGACGATCAGGTCGAACTGGGCCAGTCGGATCCGACGCGCTGCCACGCCTGGTCGATGTCGGCGAGCATCTCCGGGGGCAGCGGCCCGCGTTGTACGGCCTCGACGTCTCGGCGCAGGTTCGCCAGCTTCGCGGTGCCGACGATGGCGCACTGCACGCCAGGGGCATAGGCGCTGAACCGGAGTGCGAACTCCGCCCAGTCGAGGTCTCGGGGGTCGAGCTCGAGCTCGCGCAGCCGTTCCCAGTACAGCTCGGCGTAGTTCCCGACGGGTCTCTCGGCGAACCGCCATGGCGCGTTGGCGATGGGCCGCTTGGCGATGACGCCCAGCTCTGGCCGTCGACCGACGACGTGGCGAAGGTTCCATTGGTCGGCGATGTTGATGCTGGTCTCGATGGCGGCGAAGCGGCCGGAGTCCACGGCGAAAGCGAGGTGCTCGTTGTCCCCGCTGTAGCCGACGACCCCGATCTTCCCGGCCAGAGCTGCTCGGTCCAGCGTGTCCTGCAGGTCTCCCCGTCGGAGCACCTCGACGGGGCAGGAGTGGAGAAGGTAGACGTCGATGCGCTCGGAGCGGGTCCGCCGCAGCGACTGGTCGATGCTTGCTGCCACACTGCCGGGCGACCAGTCCGGATAGGCGTCGAGGGCTTGGCCGCCCTTGGTCGAGAGTACGAACTCGTCCCGGCGATGCCCGAGGTGTCGGCCGATCCGCTCCTCGCTCAGTCCGTAGCTCGCCGCGGTGTCGACCAAGGTGACGCCCAGGTCGAGTGCACCGTTCAGCACGTCGGACGCCACGGACTCGGGGACGTCGCTCATGCCGATCTGGCCCGCTCCCAGTCCCAGGACCGACACCTCGAGTCCCGTGTCCCCGAACCTTCGTCTGCTCAGCATGCCTTCCCTATACCCGCTGACCATTGAGGCCGCAAAGCGACGTGGGACGGCTAGACACTCTCGGGAAGGGATCGCGGGAGGCTTGCCCTGCATCAGTGTCCGTGCGCGGATCGCCCATCGTGTGAGGGTCTCCGTCGTGGCCTGTCGATTGGCGTTCGCGCCGCTCCAGGGGCTCGAGGTCAACTTTCTACCCCTCGCATCACCGATGACTGAGCTCCTGCGTGGTGGCCGCGGAGGGCACGCGAGACCACAAACTGGCAAGGACGAAGGTCCTTGCCAGTTTGTGTTTCACGTAGTCAGCGAGCCATACAACAGTGTGTCCGAGAGAGGACTTGAACCTCCATGCCCTTAACGGGCACTAGCACCTCAAGCTAGCGCGTCTACCTATTCCGCCACCCGGACGAGTGCTCCGGTGTCTCCACCGGCCCGGATGACTATAGCAACCCCGGGCCCTGGATGCGATTTGAGGTTCCGGCGCGACGGGCGGTGTCCTCGAGACGCGCCACGTACGTTCTCCACCACTCGGCGTCGCGGTCGGGCAGGCTGCTCTGGTCCGTACGGAGACCCACCGTGCCGTCGATCATCTCCCTGACGATGTCGGCGTGCCCAGCGTGCCGGGAGAGGTCGGCCTGGAGGTGGACGATGAGCAGCTCGAGAGTCACGGGGTTGCGCTCGGCGGGCCACCACGGCACGTGGCCCTCGGCGTCGAGGGGGAGTGCGGCGATCGTCGCGTCGGCGTGCGCACAGGAGCGCGCCCAGAGCTCCTCGATGTCCGTACGGGTCTCGTCCGGCAGGGCCCACATGTCGTCGTTGTCGCCGGCGTCGGGACCGTAGCAGTCGGGCGCGTAGGGGAACGGCCGGCCCATGCAGTCGCCGAGGTACGCCGCCTGCACGACTGCGGCGTGCTTCACCAGGCCCAGCAGGTTCGTACCCGTCGGCGTCATCGGGCGCCGCGCGTCGTACTCGCTGAGGCCCTCGAGCTTCCAGGTGAGCGCGTCGCGGGCTTGTGCCAGGTAGCGGGCGAGGATCTCCTTGGTCTCGGCCATGGAGGTGAGCCTGCCACTCGGCTCCGACAGTGGCCCGACGACTGGGTCGCGACGCGGAGCCCGAAGGCCGTCGCTCAGCCGATCGGCTGGCTCTCGACCCGCCCGTAGTGGGGCCCGCCCGACACGTCGTCGAGCGCCTGCGCGATGGGGAGGGGGAGCTCGGTGTCCTCGACGGCGAGGTACGGCTGGAGCTGCCCGACCGTACGTGCCCCGAGCAGGGGAGCGGTCACGCCGGGCGCGTCCCGTACCCACAGCAGGGCCACCTGCGCGGGGGTGAGGTCGAGGCCGTCGGCGGCCTTCGCCACCGCTTCGACGACGCCGGCGGAGCGGGGCTCGAGGTACTGCTCGACGAACCAGCCCAGGTGGTCGGAAGCGCCACGGGAGTTGCGGGGGGTCCCCGTGCGGTAGGAACCGGTGAGCACTCCGCGACCCAGCGGTGACCACGCGAAGAAGCCGAGGCCCATGGCCCGTACCGCCGGCAGGATCTCGACCTCCGCACGGCGGGCGAGGAGGCTGTACTCGACCTGGGTGGAGATGACGGGGGCGCGGCCAGGTACGGCCCGCTGCCACGTGACGGCCTGCGCCGTCTGCCAGCCCACGAAGTTCGAGACCCCCGCGTACCGGGCCATGCCTGTCGTCACCGCGTGGTCCACCGCCGAGAGCGTCTCCTCGATGGGAGCATCGCCCCACGCGTGCACCTGCCACAGGTCGACGGCGTCCGTACGGAGCCGCCGCAGCGAGCCCGCGAGGTCGTCGAGCAGGGTGCGCCGGGACGTGTCCACGACGCGAGCGCCGTCACGCAGCACGAAGCCCGCCTTCGTGGCGAGGACGATGTCGTCGCGGCAGCCGGCCTTCGCGGTGATCGTTCCGATGAGCCGCTCGACCTCGCCGTGCCCGTACGCGGCAGCGGTGTCGATGAGCGTCCCGCCCGCGGCCCGGAACGCGCCGAACAGGGCGTCCGCGTCACGGAGGGACGTGTCACGACCCCACGTCATCGTGCCGAGGCCGAGACGGGACACGCGCAGTCCCGACGTCCCGACCTGGCGCGTGTGCATCTCTCGACCCTACAGAACAGCGGATCAGCGGGCGGTGACGATTCCCGCGGCGAGAAGGGCGACGACGGCCAGGCCGGCGAGCACGCGGTACACGACGAACGCCGTGAACCGGTTGTGCGCCACGAATCGCAGCAGCCAGGCGATGGAGGCGTACGCGACGACGAACGCGACAGCCGTACCGATGAGCGTGGGAACCCAGCCCACTGTGTCGTGGACGTTCTTGAACGCCTTGACCGTCTCGAGACCGCCGGCCGCGACCAGGGCCGGGATGCCGAGGAAGAAGCTCCAGCGGGTGGCCGTGACGCGGTCGATGCCCCGGAACAGCGCGCCGGAGATCGTGGCCCCGGAGCGGGAGACGCCGGGGATGAGCGCCACGCACTGCCAGAGCCCCACGATGAGCGCGTCGACGACCGTCATGGACTCCTCGCCGCGCGGGGCGCTGCGGCGTCCCGTCTGCTTCGACGAGGCCCGATCCGCGAGGAACAGGACGACGGACCAGAGGATGAGCGCAGCGGCGACGACCCACAGGTTCCGCAGTGCGCCCTCGATGAGCTTCTGCCCGACGAGGCCCACGACGGCGATGGGGATCGAGCCCACGATGACCGCCCAGCCGAGCCGGTAGTCCGTGTCGGCGCGCGCCTCGGCCGAGAACAGCCCCCGGAACCAGGCGACGGCCAGACGAACGATGTCGCGGATGAAGTACAGCACCGCGGCGAGGATCGCCCCGACCTGGATGATCGCGGTGAAGGCGGTGATGCCCGCGTCGTCGATCTGGTAGCCCAGGAGCTTCTCGACCACGGTCAGGTGACCGGTGCTGGAGATCGGCAGGAACTCGGAGAGCCCCTCGACGATCCCGAGCAGGATCGCGTGCCACCACTGCATGTTGTGTCCTTCCGGTCGACAGCGACGACGCTATCCGGTCAGCTCCCGCCGGACGGTGAGGCGCCTGCGCGCGTCAGAGCGGGATGTTCGTGTGCGCGCCCCGGTAGCCGTGGTCGTTGTCGCGAATGACCTTCGCGAGCCGCGACCTCGTGACGTCCGGCGAGATGATCTCGTCGACGACGCCGATCTGTACTGCCTTGTCGACCCCGCCTGCGATCCGCTCGTGCTCGGCGGCGAGCTCGGTCTCGACGGTGGCCAGCAGGTCGCTGGGCACCTCGGCGAGCTTGCGCCGGTGCAGGATCCGTACGGCCGCGACGGCGCCCATGACGGCGACCTCGGCGCCCGGCCAGGCGAAGACCTCGGTCGCGCCGAGGGAGCGGGAGTTCATGGCGATGTACGCGCCGCCGTACGCCTTGCGGGTGACGAGCGTCACGCGGGGGACGACGCACTCGGCGAAGGCGTGGAGGAGCTTCGCACCGCGTCGTACGACGCCGTCCCACTCCTGCCCGACGCCCGGAAGGTAGCCGGGGACGTCCACGACCACGACGAGGGGCACGCCGAACGCGTCGCACATCCGTACGAACCGGGCCGCCTTCTCGGCGCTGAACGAGTCGAGGCAGCCGCCGAGTCGGAGCGGGTTGTTCGCGACGACGCCGACGGTACGACCGCCGAGCCGGCCGAGGCCGACGACGAGGTTGGGCGCCCACTTCGCGTGGAGCTCCACGACCGAGTCCGCGTCGAGGAGTCCCGAGACGAGAGGGTGCACGTCGTACGCACGCTTCTTCGAGTCCGGAAGGAAGTCGTTGAGGTCGACGTCGGGGACCTCGGCCGTGACCTCACCCTGGTCGCCGAACAGCCAGACGAGCTTGCGGCCGCGGTCGATGGCGTCCGCCTCGTCGTCCGCTGCGATGTGGACGACCCCGGACCGACGGCCGTGGACATCGGGCCCGCCGAGCCGCAGCTGGTCGACGTCCTCACCGGTGACCGACCGGACGACGTCCGGACCGGTCACGAAGATCCGGCCCTGCGGCGCGAGGATGACGATGTCGGTC
>DASSQF010000121.1:0-12708 GCA_035702685.1 Propionibacteriaceae bacterium | reverse complement strand
GCCGACGCCCGCGCCAGCCGCGAGGAGGCGCTCAGGGCGGCGAACCCGAACGCGGTCGGGCCTGTGCCCGAGGATGCGCTGACCGCGTCCGCCTCCGGCCTGGAGCCGTACATCTCGGTCGCGTACGCGGTCTGGCAGGTGCCCCGGGTAGCGGCAGCCCGAGGCATGTCGGTCGCCGACGTCGAGGCCCTGGTCGCGGCCCACACGGACCACGCGCTTCTCGGCTACCTGGGCCAGGACTCGGTGAACGTGACGACGCTCAACCTCGCCCTGTCGCGCCTGGTGACACAGTAGGCCTCATGGGACGCGGGAGGCTGCGGATCTACCTGGGGGCGGCCCCCGGGGTGGGCAAGACCGTCGCCATGCTGGACGAGGGGCACCGCCGCGCGGAGCGTGGGACCGACGTCGTCGTGGGACTGTGCGAGACGCACGGCCGTCAGCACACCGGCGCCCTCCTCGAAGGACTGGAGGTCGTCCCCCGCCGGCGCCTCGACTACCGCGGCACCGTCATGGAAGAGATGGACCTCGACGCCGTCCTCGCCCGGCGACCAGAGGTCGCGCTCGTGGACGAGCTCGCGCACACGAACGTCCCGGGATCCCGGAACGACAAGCGGTGGCAGGACATCCACGAGCTTCTCGACGCGGGGATCGACGTCGTGTCCACCGTCAACATCCAGCACCTGGAGTCGCTCAACGACGCGGTGACGGCCATCACGGGGATCGTGCAGCGAGAGACGGTCCCCGACGAGGTGGTCCGGGCGGCCGACCAGATCGACCTCGTGGACATGTCGCCGGAGGCGCTCCGTCGGCGCATGGCCCACGGCAACATCTACCGTGCCGAGAAGGTGGACGCCGCGCTCGCCAACTATTTCCGGGTGGGCAACCTGTCGGCGCTCCGGGAGCTCGCGCTGCTCTGGCTCGCCGACAGGGTCGACGCCGGCCTCGAGGGGTACCGGCTGGAGCACGGCATCACGTCGAGCTGGCCGACCCGGGAGCGCGTCGTCGTGGCCCTGTCCGGGGGTCGTGAGGGGGAGACGCTGCTGAGACGAGGGGCGCGGATCGCGTCCCGGATCGCCGGGGGGCAGCTCCTCGCCGTGTACGTGGCACGTACAGACGGGCTCGTCACCACGCCGTTGGGCGAGCTCGCCGAGCTCCGCAGGCTGACCGAGGAGATGGGCGGAGACTTCCACACGGTGACGGGCGACGACGCCGCGGAGGCGGTCCTCGCCTTCGCGCGAGGCGTGAACGCGACCCAGATCCTCGTCGGGGCCTCCCGCCAGCCACCGTGGCGGCGGGGATTCTCGGCAACCCTGGCGGAGCGCATCATCGACGGCTCCGGCGACATCGACGTGCACGTGGTCACGCACCCGCTGGCGCGTACCGGCCTGCGGCCCCACCTGCGACCCGGATTGTCGCGCCGTCGGGTCGTGGCAGGACTCCTTGCGGCCCTCGCGCTCCCGCCCGCGCTGACCGCGCTGCTCAGCATCGACCCGTACACCTCGGACCTCCCCCTCGACATTCCCCTGTACCTGCTCGTCACTGTCGTCGTGGCCGTCGTGGGAGGCGTGATCCCGGCCGTGCTGGCCGCTGTCGTCTCGTCGCTCCTGTTGAACTGGTTCTTCGTGCAGCCCGTAGGGACGCTCACCGTCGCCGATCCCAAGAACACCGTCGCGCTGGTGGTGTTCGTGCTCGTCGGCCTGGCGGTGGCCCTTGTCGTCCACCGCAACGCGCGCCGCACGGACGAGGCGCAGGCCGCACAACGCGAGTCGGCCGCCCTTGCGGAGCTGTCGCACACGCTCCTCGCCGCCACCGACCAGCTGCCGGTCCTGCTGAGCCGGGCCGTCGACATGTTCGGGGTGCAGGGTGCGGCGATCGTCCGTCGTGACGCGGAGGGAGTCGCCGAGGTGGTCGCACAGGCGGGGGCCGTCGACGTCACGGCCCCGTTGGACCACGAGACGATCGACGACGAACGCGAGCTCGTTCTCCAACCGCCCGGCCTTCGCGCCGACCAGCGCCGGCTGCTCGCCGCGTTCGCGGCGCACGCGGGTGCGATCCTGCAACGTCAGGAGCTCATGCGCTCCGCGAGCTCGGCACGTCAGCTGGCCCGGGACAACGAGGCGCGGACAGCGCTGCTCTCCGCCGTCTCCCACGACCTGCGCACGCCCCTCGCGGCGATCAAGGCAGCGATCGGCAGCCTGCGCTCGGACGAGGTGGCCTGGTCGGCCGACGACAGGCATGAGCTGGAGGCCGCCATCGAGGACTCGGCCGACCGCCTCGACGCACTCATCGGGAACCTGCTCGACATGTCCCGACTGCAGACGGGAAGCGTCGTCGCACACCCGGCGCCGGTGGACCTCGGGGAGGTCATCCCGGCGACGCTCGCCACCGTGTCCCAGCCGCACCGTACGGACTGGACGATCGAGCCCGACGCCCGCCACGCCCGGGCCGACCCTGGCCTGCTGGACCGGGTGCTCGCCAACACCGTCGAGAACGCGCTGCGGTACGAGCCCGCACAGGGCGCTGTCCGGGTGTGCGTGAGCCGGGTCGCGAACAGGGTCGAGGTCCGGGTCGTCGACCATGGTCCCGGGGTCCGCGCTGAGCAGCTCGAGCGCATCTTCCAGCCCTTCCAGCGGACCGACGACGGGCACGGCGCCGACGGGGTGGGGCTGGGTCTCGCGGTCGCGAGGGGCCTGGCGGAGGCGATGGGTGGGGGTGTCACGGCCGAGAACACACCGGGGGGAGGGCTCACCATGGTGGTCGAGCTGCCGTCGGTGGACGACGCGGCCACAGAGGAGGGACATGAGCCGCATCCTGCTCGTTGACGACGACCCGACACTGCGCCGGACCCTTCAGCTAAACCTGGCGGCGCGCGGTCACGAGGTGACGTTGGCCTCGTCCGGTGCGGAGGCCCTGCAGGCCGTTCGTGACGGTGACCCGGAGCTCATCGTCCTGGACCTCGGCCTGCCGGACCTGGACGGCATCGAGGTGCTCCTGCAGGTGCGCGGCGAGCTCACGGCGCCCGTCATCGTCCTGTCGGCCCGCCGGGAAGCGCATGACAAGGTGCTGGCGCTCGACATCGGCGCGATCGACTACGTCACCAAGCCGTTCAGCATGGACGAGCTGATGGCACGGGTACGGGCCGCGCTCCGGCGGCGGCCATCCCCCGAAGACGACGCCGTCCCGACGGTCTCGGGGTCGGGACTCGTGCTGGACTTCGCGAACCACAGGGCGACCAGAGGCGACGAGGTCGTACATCTCACTCCGACCGAGTGGCGGGTGCTGGCGGAGCTCGCGCGCAACCTCGGACGGGTCGTGAGCCACGAGAACCTCCTTCGCGCGGCCTGGGGACCCACCTATGGACGGGAACGCCACTACCTGCGGGTCTTCGCGAACCAGATCCGCCGCAAGATCGAGGTCGACCCCGCCCGCCCCGTACACCTCGTCAACGAACCGGGACTGGGGTATCGGCTCGTCGTGTGAGCCGACCAGGTCGCGGAGGCTCAGGCGACGTTCGCGCCCCCGTCGAGGACGACTGGAGCGTCCAAGCTCGGGCTCGTCGATGCCCGCGGCTACCCTCTGCGTCATGTACTACACGGTCCCGCCGCAGGGCGGTCGTCGCTACATCGTCACGGGCGCGAACAGCGGAACCGGCCGGGAGGTGGCCCGCCGCCTCGCAGGCGCCGGGGCTGAGGTCGTCCTCGCCGTCCGCTCGCTGGAGAAGGGCGAGGAGGCGAAGGCTGCGATCCAGCGCGAGGCGCCCGACGCGACGCTCGACGTACGGCACCTCGACCTCGCCGACATCTCGTCCGTACGGGACTTCGCGGCCGGGATCGTCGCGGACGGCCGGCCCGTACAGGCGCTCGTCAACAACGCCGGCGTCATGATCCCGCCGCGCCGCTTCGAGACGGCCGACGGCTTCGAGCTCCAGTTCGGCACGAACTTCCTCGGCCCGTACGCGCTCACGGTGCTCATGCTGCCCGTGCTCGTCCGCACCCCCGGAGCTCGGGTGGCCACCATGTCGAGCGGCGTCGCCAACGTCGGCCGGATCGCCTTCGACGACCTCAACTGGACGAGGCGCCGCTACATCTCGGGCCTCGCGTACGCGCAGTCGAAGCTCGCCGACCTCCTCATGGGCCGGCATCTGGCCCAGGTCGCCACGGACAAGGGCTGGGACCTGCTGAGCACCATCGCGCACCCCGGCTACACCCGGACGAACCTGCAGACCGCGGGTCGCAACCTCGGACGCCCCGCCTCGAGGCAGCTGAGACCTGCCCGTCGTACCTTCCTGCCGTCACAGGCGGTCGAGACGGGTGCCGAGCCGCTGCTGTTCGCGGCGACGTCGCCCGAGGCGGAGCAGGGCGCCTACTACGGCCCGAGCCGCTGGGCGGTCGTCGGGCCCACCCACAGGGCCAACATCCCCCGCTCGGCGCAGTCCCTGGAGGTCGCCGGGCGCCTCTGGGACGTCGCCGAGCGGCTCGTCGAGGCCGTACCGGACCGGGGCCCGTTCTTCCACGGGACGAAGGTGGCGCTCCAGCCGGGCGAGACCCTGGCCCCTGGTTTCAGCTCGAACTTCGGCTCGGGCGCGACCGCGAACTTCGTCTACCTCACGGGAACGCTCGACGCGGCCATCTGGGGAGCGGAGCTCGCGGCCGGCGACGGCCCGGGCCGGGTCTACCGCGTGGAGCCCACCGGCAACTTCGAGAACGACCCCAACCTCACGAACGTACGGTTCCCGGGCAACGCCACGAGGTCGTACCGCTCCCGCCAACCCCTCCGTGTCGTCGCCGAGGTGACGGACTGGACGGGCCACGACCCCGCCGTGCTCCAGCGCATGCGCGACAGCGTCGCGGATGCTGCCAGCCGCGGCATCGAGGCGATCAACGACTGACCCTGGTTGAGACAGGTCGCCGTCCTCCGAAGTTGTCGCCATTCCGGAGACGCCGAGGGTGCCCGAGGCGTGGGTGCTCTGAACTTGTCGCCATTCGGCCGAAATGGGCGCGGATGGCGACAACCTCGGAGTACTGGCGTTCAGCCGGAGTCCGTAACAGCGCGGATGGCGACAACTTCGGGGGACGAGGCGCTTCCGGGAGCCCGGAGATGCCCGCGAACAGCACAGCGGGTGTGCCCGGACGAGGCCGGACACACCCGCTGAGTGGAACCGTCAGGCGTTGATCACCGACACGTACACGTCGCTGTTGCCGAACTGCGACGGGCACTGCGTCGGCGGTGCCGGCTTGGCCACCGCGGCGGACGTCGCGGCCTTGCCCGAGTCCTTGCCACCCTCGGCGTCAGGCTGTGCGAGGCCGTTGGCGGCGAGGTACGTCTGGTAGGCGTCGACAGCCGGGCAGCCCACGCCGTTGCGCGAGTCGGTGTAGATGAACCACGCCGTGCTCGCACCCGAGACGAGGGTGTTGTAGTCGCCCCAGAACTGACGCTGCAGGTTGTTCTGCGCCGTCGCGGCAGGGTCGCTGGACTTGCTCGTCACCTTGACCGGCGTCGTCCACGTCGTACCGCCCGCCGGCAGCGACGAGTAGTACGCGTCGATCCACGCGTTGCCCGTCCCGAACGTGTTCGGGTTCACGGCCTTGAGCCCCTGCCAGGCCAGGTCGACGCGACCGTTGGGCGCGACGTCGAGGCCGGGGAAGAACGCGTACCCCTGCGCCGCAGAGCTCACGGTCGTCGTGGGGCTCCACGTCTGGCCACGGTCAGTGGACTTCGCCACGACGGTACGGCCGCCCGCGGCGGTACGTGTCGTCCACGCGGCGTACACCGTGGTGCTTCCCGCACGCGGGTCGGAGGCGATGACCGGGAAGCTGTCCGTGCGGAAGTTCGCGCCCGGGATCGGGTCCTGGATGTCGGTGACCGCGCCGATCGTCATCGGCCGGCTCCACGAGACGCCTCCGTCGCGAGAGACGACGACGACCTGGGACGAGCCCTGCTCGAACGCGACGTACGCGGTGCCGTCAGGCCCGACCGTGCTCGACGTCCCCTGGCGGCCGTTGCCGGTGAGGTTGTTCCCGGCGGGCGACAGCTGGTTCGGGGCGCCGAACGAGTTGCCACCGTTCGTCGAGAACGCGACCATCGTCGGCTCGTTGCCGAAGCCGGTCGCCGTCGCGGAACGGAAGGCGGTCCACGACACGTACACGCGTCCGAAGAACGGGCTGTTGGCGTTGCGGTCGACGGTGACCCAGTTCTTGTCGTTGAACGTCGTGGCGCTGGTGCGGTTCGTCGCGGTGACCGGCGCCGACCACGTGACACCGTCGTCGTCGGAGTAGGACACGATGACGTACTCGTAGCCCTTGAGCGACGTGATCGTCGCCAGGCTGGCGTAGTAGGCGCGCGCACCGTGCGCGTAGGTGAAGCCGCCCTTGCCGTCGGGCTTCGGCCCGAACGTGATGACGGGGTCACCGTCGGAGATGACGCCCTTGCCCTTCCACGACGCCTGCTGGTCGATGAGCCCGTGGTTGGTCCAGGTCATCCCGCCGTCGCTGGACAGGTAGATGCCGTCCGTGCCGACGCCCGGGAAGAAGGAGCAGTCGGACGCCGGGACGTTGCCACGCACCGGGCCAGGACCGCACGGGGGCTGCAGCTGCTCGTCGTTGGACCCGGCGATGAGACGGCTCGGGTTCGTCGGGTCGACCGCGACGGACGGCTCGTTCTGCTTGTTGGTGGGGAAGACCGCCGTCGCGTTCGAGGTGGCATCACCGGCGACCTGCGGGTTGTTGGCCTGGACGTCGACGGTGGCGGCGTGCGCTGTGAGCGGCCAGATCGCCAGTGCCAGTGCAGCTCCGAGCGCAGCGGCTGTGGACGTTCGTCTCATGTGGGCTCCCATCATGAAGGTGTCTCCCGCTGGCCGGTCGCCTGTGTGGCGGCGCACAAACCAGCAGCACCGATGTCGAACAGCAGCACAGTAGGACAGGCTCCCCTTACAAGGGGAGACCCTGAAGGGAAATCGTGGAGCCTTCAACCAATGCCAGTTCTCATGTGTGAACACGGGAAAGATGGGTAGCGGCTCCCGTGGACAGGCACGAAGGTCGAGGATTGCCCGGTGACCGACGACCTGCTCCGGAACCGATCCCAGGCACTGCGCTCGGAGGCCCGGAGGCTCATCGACGGACCGGCCGGGGACGTCCTTCGCGATGCGTTCGGGGAGGTCACGGTGGCCGGCAGCGTCTCGCTCGACCTCATGGCCTGGCGCGACATCGACCTGTTCGTACACCTCGAGGCCGCCGACGCACCCCGCCTGCTGGAGGTGGTCCCGCGGCTCGCGTCGGCCCTCGCGGCACACGGTCAGCCGGTCAGCAGGATCGCCTACCGAGACGAGCACCTCGAGCCCGACCCCGCGTTCCCCGACGTGCCGGGGCTGTACCTCGGGGTCGTCACGACGAGCGGCTGGAAGATCGACCTCTGGGGCTGGGACGCGATCCGTCACCCCGTCCAGCAGCAGCGGCACCACGAGCTCGCGGCGTCCCTCGCCGGTGTCGACCGAGACCTGGTCCTCCGGCTCAAGGACGCTCTGTGGGGACGTCCCGACTACCGCAGCACGGAGGTGTACGAGTTCGCGCTGGCGGCTGCGGGCGACTCGCTCGACGACTTCGTGCGCTACCGAGAGGCGCGCAAGGGCTCGGGCCGTTAAGAACGCGCCAAGAAACGGGGCAGTCTCCGCATTCGACTGACGGCGCGCCCTGGCGGGGCGACACTGGGATCCAGGAGTTAGTCCAGTTTTCAATAAAGAACGAAGGCCTCGGCCATGGACTCCAGCACAGTCACACTCCGCACCCCCCGCAAGCACCCCCTCGTCGAGGGCCTGTCGACCCTCATGATCGAGAAGGTCCCGAGCTACGGCAACAAGTTCCTCTACTCGCTCGGATTCCTCTCGATGATCTCGTTCCTCGTGCTCCTCGTCACCGGCGTCGTCATGGTCTTCTTCGGCCCGAACTGGTGGCTGACGACCCGCACCGGCGGCTACCTGCGCAGCCTGCACCTGTGGTCGACGCAGGCGTTCGTCCTGTTCGTGATCCTCCACCTGCTGATCGTCTTCTTCACGTCCGGCTTCAAGAAGCCGCGCAGGCTCACCTGGGTCATCGGCGTCGTCATGCTGTTCGTCGTCCTCGCCGAGACCGAGTTCGGCTACATCCTGCGCGGCGACTTCTCCTCGCAGTGGCGCTCCCTGCAGGGCGCCGACTTCTACAACGGGGCGGCGATCGGCAGCTGGGTCAACCCCTTGAACTACGCCCAGGTGTTCGGGATCCACATCGCCTTCATCCCGCTCGCGCTCCTCGCGCTGCTGGGACTGCACTACCTCCTGGTACGCGTCCTGGGCATCGCCGAGCCGTACCGCAAGGACGTCGTCGCGCCGACCGTGAAGGCGAACCACACCCTCCTCTTCGTGCGCGGCGGGGTCGTCCTGGTCGTCCTGCTGCTGCTGGCCGTCGTGCTTCCCTCCCCGTACCTGTCGCCGGTGACGATCCAGACCGTCGCCCGGCAGGACCCCGGCCTCATGGCCAAGACCCTCGTCAGCGAGTTCGACGGCTCGTCGGACACGGCCGGCTACATGGACAACATCGACCCGTACGGCTTCGACACGCGCGCCGTGTTCATCGACGGCCCGTACGGGCAGCTCGTCGCGGCCCAGGCCGGAGCGAAGGATGCGCTGGCGGCGTTCAACGCCTTGTCCGCCGAGGACCAGACGGCCGCGCTCAAGGCGCTCAGCGACTACTACGGGTCCACGAGCCCCGACCCGAACGCGGTCCCCCAGGGTCCGGCGACCGACGTGGTCACGGCGCTCACCGGCATGGCCGCGGCGGGCCTGTACGAGCCCGCGCTCCTGTCGTCGAACCTCGGGGCCAAGGAGGCAAGCACCGGCACGTACGCCTATCGCTTCCTCGCCGACACCGGCGCGCTGGAGGAGCAGGCGGCCCAGCTCGGCATCACGACCGAGCAGTACGGGATGATCCGCGAGGAGACCGGTCACGCTCCGGGCGCGTGGTGGCTGTCACCGATCGGCCTGCTCAACCACACCGTCCTGGCGAACGACGACAACGGCGACCGCGACGCGGCGATCATCTTCGGCTCGCTGCTCATCACGATGCTCGCGTTCCCGTTCATCCCGTACGTCAACCGGCTGCCGGACGTCCTCAAGGTCCACGCGCTCGTGTGGCGCAAGGAGCGCCTGGCGGCCAGGGCAGCGACGAAGGAGCGGACCAAGGCGTCGGTGTGAGTCGTCCCCCGATGTGACGGGACACCCGCGCGGTGGACCCTTCCGCGGGGTCCCGTCACTCTCCGCCGCGGCGACGACCCCCTGGTCGCCGCGACGGAGCGGTGACACTCTTGCGCCATGACGGACGTCTCGATCGCCGCCCCGGCTGGCGGCCTGCCGGCGTACGTGGCCAGGCCGTCCGGTCCCGGCCCGTTCCCGGGCGTCGTCGTCGTCCACGACGCGTTCGGCCTGGGCAACGAGATACGGGCCCAGGCGGACTGGCTCGCGGACGCCGGCTACCTGGCGGTCGCGCCGGACCTGTTCCGAGGCCGCAGCAAGGTCGCCTGCATGGTGACGATCATGCGAGACGCCCGGGACCGTACGGGCCCGACGTTCGACGACCTCGAGGCCGCCCGGCAGTGGGTCGCGACCAGTCCCGACTGCACGGGGACCGTCGGGGTCATCGGCTTCTGCCTCGGCGGCGGGCTGGCCCTGCTCCTGGCCCCCGACCGGGGATTCTCCGCGGCCAGCGTCAACTACGGGGCGGCGAGCAAGGAGGCCTACACGGCCGGGTTCCTCCGCACGGCGTGTCCCATCGTCGGCAGCTACGGCGCGAAGGACCGGACACTGCGAGGCGCGGCCGCGCGGCTCGAGAGCGCGCTCACCGAGGTCGGGGTGGACCACGACGTCAAGGAGTACCCACAGGCGGGGCACGCGTTCCTCAACGACCGGGTGGGTGCCGGGGACAGGGTGCCCGCACTGTTCGCCGTGACGGGTCGCTTCATGCACATGGGCTACCAGCCGGACGCCGCCGCCGACGCGAGGGGCCGGATCCTCGCCTTCTTCGACCGGCACCTCCGCGACGCCTCGCCGGCATCCCCGCCTGACTGTCGGCACCCGGCGGCCTCTCTGCGTGACGTCTGTTCCGCTGAGAACGCACGCCGGCCCACTGGGAACGTGCGCCCAGAACTGCGAGAGTGTGCGTCATGGCCAAGCACGTGAGCGCATCGGGCTCCATCGTCGTCGATCGCCCTGTCGGGACGGTGTTCGCGTTCTTCGCCGACGGGGAGAACGACCCCCGCTGGCGCGGCGGGGTCCTCTCCATGACGCGGAACGGTCCCCTCGGTGAGGGCGCCACGTACACGCAGAAGGTCTCCGGCCCGGGCGGTCGCGCCGTCGACGCCGACATCCGCGTCACCGCGTACGAGCCGGAACACCGGCTCGCGTTCGTCGGCATCGCGGGTCCCGTGAGTCCCCAGGGCGAGTACGTGTTCGAGCCCGCCGGCAACGGCACTCGGGTGACGTTCTCCCTCTCGGCGGAGCTGCCGGCCATCAAGGGCCTCGTCATGGCCTCCATGGTCCAGAAGACCATGGACGCCGAGGTTGCCGCCCTGCCGAAGGCGAAGGCGGTACTCGAAGCGGGCTGACGGCCTCGGCGAAGGCCCGTCACCGCTGCGGGTCGGGTTGATGGGGTCGGTGCCGGGGTGCTTGCATGTCCTCAGACGTGAGAAATCGATTTCCTACGCGCTGGAGGCACCGTTGCCTGGCATGACCTTCCCGGACCGCGTCTGGCCCACCATGCTCACGACGTTCACGCGGGACGGTGAGGTCGACCACGCGGCGCTCGCGGAGCTCACGCGCTGGTACATCGACAACGGCTCCTCGGGCCTCTTCGCCCTGTGTCAGTCGAGCGAGATCTTCACGTTGTCGCCGGGTGAGAAGCTCGGTGTGCTGCAGACCGTGCTGCGGGCGGCGGCCGGGCAGGTTCCGGTCATCGCCTCGGGGCACACGTCGTGGGCGCCCTCCGAGCAGATCCGGGAGCTCACCGCGGTGGCGGACCTCGGACCGGCGGCCCTCATCCTCATCAGCAACCGCCTCGCGACGGCGGACGAGCCGGACTCGGTCTTCCTCGACCGCCTCTCCGCGATCATGGACGCCTTGCCGCAGGATCTGCCGCTCGGCTTCTACGAGTGCCCCTTCCCGTACAAGCGGCTCCTGTCGAGCGAGGTCCTGCGGTTCATGGCCGACTCGGGCCGGTTCGCCTTCGTCAAGGACACGTGCTGCGACATCGGGACGATCCGGGAGCGGCTCGCGATCCTCGATGGCTCTCCGGTCAACCTCTTCAACGCCAACACCGCGACGCTCCTCGACAGCCTCGACGCGGGAGGGGCCGGCTACTCGGGCGTGATGGCGAACTTCCTGCCGGACGTGTACGACTGGCTGTGCCGCAACCACGCGTCGCAGCCCGACCTCGCCCGCGAGGTGCAGAGCGTCCTCACCCTGTGCTCGTTCACCGAGCTCAAGGGCTACCCGAACAACGCGAAGCGCTTCCTGCAGCTGGAGGGGCTCTCCCTCACCACGGTCACGCGCAACGTCGCCCCGCCCCTCGACGCCACCAACGAGTCAGAGCTCCGGCAGCTCCGCGATGTCGCAGACCACGTACGGGCCCTCATCACAGCCCACTAGCCGGCCTCGGTCCCCGAGGGTGCCTCGTGGTCGGTTCACCATGTTATGTGGGTGAACTGGATGTTCTCATGGCAGATTTGCCATGAGAACATCCAGTTTCCCTACTTAACCTGGTAAACCGCGCGACCGGAGATGCCCCTACCGGCGGAGGCCGTCGGGGGTGAGGGCGGGGTTGACGTAGGCGCTGTCGAACGGGTTCGGGGTCGTACCCGGCGGCACGATCTCGTCGATCCGGTCGAGAACCTCGCCCGAGAGCGCGATGTCTCCCGCGTCGAGCTGGGTGGTGAGCTGCTCCATCGTGCGGGGGCCGATGATCGCGCTCGTCACGGCCGGGTGGTTGACCACGAACGCGATCGCGAGCTCCACGAGCGTCAACCCGTTGGCCTCGGCGAGCGCCGCGAGCGCGTCCGCCGCGTCGAGCTTCGGTCCGTTCGCGGGGTCGTCGAGGTCGTACCGGTGCGTGAACAGTCCGCCCCCGTTCCGTCCCGCCGACGCGGTCGGGGTCTCGGTCGCGTTCTTGCGCCACTTGCCGCTGAGCCAGCCTGCCGCAAGCGGCGAGTAGCAGATGACGCTGAGATGGTGGCGCAGCGCCGTGGGCAGCACGTCGATCTCGGGGGTACGGACCAGCAGCGAGTACGAGAGCTGCTCGCTCACCGGCCGTACAAGGTTCCGCTCCCGGGCTGCCCACTGCGTCTCGACGATCTGGCTGGCTTGGAAGGCGGAGTGGCCGACGTAGAGCACCTTCCCCTGCCGCACGAGGTCCGTGAGCGCACCCAGGGTCTCCTCGATGTTCGTCCCGGGGTTGGGGCGGTGTAGCTGGTACAGGTCGATGTGATCCGTACCGAGCCGCCGCAGCGAGTTCTCCACCTCGGCGACGATCCAGCGCCGGGAGGCCCCGCGCTGGTTGCGCTCCTCGCCCATCTGGCCCTGGAACTTCGTGGCGAGCACGAGGTCGTCCCGCCGACCCTTGATCGCCTTGCCGACGATCTCCTCCGACTCGCCCTGCGAGTAGACGTCGGCCGTGTCCACGAAGTTGATGCCGG
>DASSQF010000120.1:0-2812 GCA_035702685.1 Propionibacteriaceae bacterium | reverse complement strand
CTGCTCATCGCCGGGACGGCGACGCCGCTGGTCCTCGTCCTGTTCCGCACCGTGTACGGATGGACGGTCCTCGGCGGGGTCTGGGCGATCGCCGTCCTCGGCATCATCCTGCGCTCCGTGTGGCGGAGCATCCCCAAGTGGGTGACCAACACGATGTACATCGTGCTGGGCTGGATGGCCGCTCTGCTGGCGGGCGTCGCGTCGAGCGTCCCGCTCGCCGCGGTGGTCCTCATGGCGGCCGGCGGTCTCGCCTACACGGTGGGCTTCGTGGTCTATGTCGTCGAGAAGCCGAACCCTCGACCCGGGGTCTTCGGGTTCCACGAGCTGTGGCACGTCCTGGTGGTGGTGGGAGCGCTCCTGCACTACCTGCTCATCTACTTCTACGTGCTGCCTGTCTGAGCTGTCCTACGTGCAGCCTGTCTGAGCTGCTGTCGGCTGTGCCCACAGGGGTCGCGGAATCCGGTGGCGAGCTCCGGCGGTCGAGGAGGTGGGCGAGGCCGACGAGGGCGAGGACGAGCAGCGCGGCCTCGACCAACGTCACGGGAGGCACGGCTCTCGCGTAGAGCGCGTCGCCGCCCATCAGCGTGACGGGGGCGAGAAGCAGGAGATGGGCCAGGTACATCGCCAGTGGCCGCTTGCCGACGCGCTGCAGCCACAGCAGGGACAGCGGGCGTGGGGTGAGGGCCGCCTCGGCCACGGCGTACAGCAGGAGGCTGAGCCCGAGGCTCAGCAGCATGTACGAGGCGGACGCGCGGGCCTTGGCGATGGGGAACGCCAGGGACAGGATGAGCGCTGTACCGGCGAAGAGGCCGCCGAGGCCGCCCAGCAGCACCACCTTGCGGCGCGGGGTACCCGCAGCGCGCCAGGTGTCCGCCACGGCGGTCGAGAGGATCATGAGCCCGCCCCAGGCGAGGGTTCCCGCCAGCCCGTTGTGGATCGAGCTGCGCACCCTGTCGAGCAGGAACGCGTCGAGCAGCCACTGGTAGGTGGCGAGCAGCCCGAGTCCGACGGCGAATCGGACACGCGCGGGGGTGCGGATGACAGTGCCGGTCAGCAGGCTCGCCACCCCGATGGCCTGGAGCACCCCCCAGGTGGGGTCGGTTCCCGGCGGAGGGGGCAGGAAGAGCCACTCGCCCGCGCTGATCACCGCGCCGATCCCGACGAGAGCCAGCGACCGGTTCACCAGCCAGCCCATCGCCGCCCGTTCTCCCTGGGCGGCACGTCGCCGTTCGAGTGCCGGGCCCAGCGTGAACGCGCTGAGGACGACGAACAGGGGAGCGACGAGGTCCGCGACCGTGAACCCGACGTCGGGTGCGTGCTTGAGGAAGTCAGGAACCCACGCCACGCCGATGCCGAGGTTGCCGGCGGCCATCGTGAGCACGGCCAGGCCCCGCAGTCCGTCGATCCCCGGCACCCGCGCCGGCGCCCCGGTCACTTCGCACGCTTGACCCAGACGTATCGCCACGCGAAGGCGTAGAGGACCCAGGCCGGCGCCATCGTGATGACGAGCGGCCGGAGGGTGTCGCTGCTCGAGTGGGACCGGCTGTCGAAGATGAGGAAGACGACGACCGTGGCCACGACGAGCATGACCGCCGACGCCGCCATGGTGACCCGTCGCCTGCTCATGCAACCATCATGCTCGCCCCCACCGCATCCGGCGTCCTTCCCGCATCCGGAGCGCGCCGGTCGTACACCCAGAGACAGTCGCGGCCCGAGCCCACGAGAGGCCCGGGCCGCGAGTGGTTCGTCGTACTACCCGGCCGCGAGCGCGGGGACGAGCTTCGCCGCGTTCGGTGTACCCAGTCCGGTCACCGCATCCCATCCAGGACCGGCGCTGTACCCGGCGATGCCGGTGCCGGCCTGCACGTTGTTCCCGACCGTCACGTCGAACATGTCGGTGTGGTACGCCGACGAGTTGGCGATCGAGTACAGGGTGCCGTTGATGTTGCCCAGGTTGTGGCCGGCCATCTGGTCGGCGATCGCCACCAGCCCTGCGAACATCGGCGAGGCGGCCGAGGTGCCGCAGACGCCGAAGTAGCCGCCGAAGCCGGGGGCCGTGTCGAGGACGACGACCCAGGTACGGCACGACGAGTCCATCGAGATGTCAGGCACGCCGCGGCTGCTCGCCGGAATGGCGGTGGAGCCGGCCGGCAGGCTCGCCTGGTACGAGGGCCGCGGGAAGACCTTGCTGAACCCGCCGCCGGAGCCGTTCCACGCCGTCTCGCGGACGCCGGGGTTGCTCGAGCACTCTGTCGGGGGGTGGCTCGAGTCGACGGTGAGTCCCGTGAAGACGTCGGTGCACAGGTTCGTACCGCCGACAGCCGTCACCAGCGGGTCGGAGGCCGGCCAGCCGACTTCGGGCGTCGGGAGAAGCGTGCCGCCCGTGGAGACAGGTGTCTTCGTGACGCCGGTGCTGCCGTCGTCGCCGGAGCTCGCGAGGAACGTCATGCCGGCGGCCGTGCCCGAGATGAACGCGTGCCGGAGGTTCAGCAGCGACTGGGTCGAGGCGAACGAGCCTTCGGCCGCCCCGAAGCTCTGGGTGACGACATCGGCGAGGTGGTTGTCGACGACGTACTGCTCGGCGTTCATGAAGCTCGGGAAGCCCTGCACCCCGAGGGTCTCGGCGACCGGCGTCGCGACGAGGAGGATGTTCGCCTCGGGCGCCGTCGTGTGGGCGTACTCGATGTCGAGGGCGACCTCGAGCGACCAGGCGTTGCTGGCCTGGAGGCCGGGGGACTGGCTCTTGTCCGGCGGAGCCTTGACCTGGTGGTTGCCGAAGGTCAGCGTGGAGAACGTCGGCATGCCGGGCGTG
>DASSQF010000119.1:0-5924 GCA_035702685.1 Propionibacteriaceae bacterium | reverse complement strand
CGTCCGGCTCCGGGAGATCGTGGGCGATGGGCAGGCCGTCGACGGAGGCGATCATCACACCGAAGAGCTCGGGAACGGCCTCGTGCATCGATGCGACGATGGCGGCGAGCTGTTGGGACGTGGTCGGCTGATGCGGACCCGCAGTCATCGTCGTGCTCCCAGAAGGTCGATGGGGGTCGGGCGCCTGCTGTGGCAGTCCACCAGACTCGTGGTTCTCGCCATGACGGTAGGCCCGGCCTGATTCACCGGCAACGTGCATGAGAAGCCTCTTGCTGCGTGGGCCGATATCGTGACGAGCGCGACGAGGGGAGATCCTGATGGCCGGCACGACCGCATCCGATACAGGTGACGCCACGTGGTGGAGACGGGCGGTCGTCTACCAGATCTACCCGCGCAGCTTCGCGGACGCCTCAGGGGACGGGGTCGGTGACATCGCCGGGATCCGCGCCCACCTCTCGTACCTGGCCCGTCTCGGCGTCGACGCGATCTGGATCAACCCCTGGTACCCGTCGCCCATGAAGGATGCCGGGTACGACGTGTCCGACTACCGGGACATCGAGCCGGTCTTCGGGACGCTCGCCGAGGCGGAGGCGTTGCTCGCCGAGGCGAAGGCGGCCGGCCTGCGGGTGATCCTCGACATCGTCCCCAACCACACCTCCGACCAGCACCGCTTCTTCCGGGAGGCGCTGGCGGCGGGTCCCGGCTCTCCCGAGCGCGAAAGGTTCTACTTCCGCGACGGGCGCGGTACGGATGGGGAGCTGCCCCCGAACGACTGGCAGAGCGAGTTCGGGGGACCTGCCTGGACCCGCGTGACCGAGGCGGACGGGAGGCCGGGTCAGTGGTACCTGCGGCTCTTCGCGCCGGAGCAGCCCGACGTGAACTGGGACCACCCCGACATCGTCGCGGAGTTCGACGAGACCCTGCGGTTCTGGTTCGACCGCGGCGTCGACGGGTTCCGGATCGATGTGGCCCACGGTCTCGTGAAGGATTCCGGCCTCCGCGACATCGACGGCATGCCCTTCCCGCTCCCCGACGACACCCCAGAAGGCCTTGAGCATCCGCACTGGGACCAGCCTGGCGTCCACGACGTGTTCCGCCACTGGCGGGAGATCGCCGACTCGTACGACCCGCCACGGGCATACTGCGGCGAGATCTGGGTCGGCCGCGACCACCGCCTGACCGCGTACCTGCGCCCCGACGAGCTCCACACCGCCTTCAACTTCAACCACCTCATGTGCCCGTGGCTCCCGGAAGCACTGCGCGCGTCCATCAACCGGACCCTCGAGACGCACGCAGCCGTCGGGGCGCCGCCCACGTGGGTCCTCGGGAACCACGACGTGTGCCGACCGGTGAGCCGCTTCGCACGGCCTCAGGAGCTCACGACGCCCATGGACCGCTTCCTCAGCCACTTCCTCGACCGACCCGCGGACTTCGCCGCCGGGCTGCGCAGGGCACGCGCCGCGGCCCTGTTGAGCCTGGCCCTGCCCGGTGGCGCGTACATCTACCAGGGCGAAGAGCTCGGCCTGCCCGAGGTGGAGGACATCCCGTGGGAGAGGATGCAGGACCCCATGGTCGCCGGCACAGGTCGTACGAACCGGGGCCGGGACGGCTGTCGCGTACCGCTGCCCTGGACCCGTACGGGCGAGACGTACGGGTTCTCGCCCTCGGGCTCCGCCGAGCCCTGGCTGCCGCAGCCCGCCCAGTGGGGCGAGCTGAGCATCGAGGCGCAGGAGGGCGACCCGTCGTCCACGCTGGAGCTCTACCGGCGGGCTCTCGAGGTGCGACGCACCCACCCCGCCCTCGGCGACGGCACACTCGACTGGGTCGACGCCGGTCCGGACGTCCTCGCGTTCCGGCGCTCACCCGGCTTCGAGTGTCGCGTCAACCTCGGCCCTGAGCCTGTGTCGCTGCCGGAGGGGGAGGTCCTTGTGGCCAGCGACGACGTGAGCGGCCGGACGCTGCCCACCGACGCGGCGGTCTGGCGTCAGGTCAGCTGACCCAGCGCCTCCCACGTACGATCCGCGGCCGCACGAGCGATCTCGACGTCGTACTCCGCAGCGTCGAAGCGGTGGCGGTGCGTGATGGCGCCGTTGTCGAGCCACTCCCAGACGACGGTGTCGCCGTCGCGCGCGATGCGGATGGACACGCCGCCGCAGCCCAGCAGCCCGCACTCGTTGCTGCGCGACACCGGCACGACCTGCGGCCGTCCGGCCTCGAGGAGGTTGACGGGCCGGAACAGGTCGTCGGGGTGCATGCCGGAACGGCCCGCACGAGCGGTCCAGTTCTCGTCGTCGATGAGGATCTGCACGACCGGCTCCGCGACGAACCACTCCGTGTCCGCGCGGGCGACCGTCAGGCTCAGGGTCGACAGGGGGCCGGTCTCGTGCCCGTACCTGAACCCTGGCAGGGTCGCCTCGGACGGCGGCCAGGCGATGGCGAGCTCGTCGAAGACGCGTGACACGACGTCACGCGTCGTGACGATCGACTCACTCGGCGACATCCCGGCGAGCTCGGCGAGCGCATCACTGTCCACGCCGTCGACGAGGGCGGTGCATGCCGCGTCGACGAGGACACGCAGATCGCGCGGCCGGTTCCACCACAGGGCGGCTGCTTCGTACAGGTCGTGCTCGGCCGGGGTCTCAGGACGTCTCACGAGCTGAAGCATACCACCCGGGGGTATAGATGCGGTCCCAGCGATGGACTCCGATCCTCGGGGGAGGGGTCCCGTCTGCGGACCCGTGGGTTGTGGTTGCGTTACGACGAGTTGTCCGAGACGTTAAATCAGCAGAGAGATTCTGGCCGCGATTTGCGGGCTTTTCGGAAACTCGACGCCTGCCGTGATCGTCGCGCCCCACGGTCCGGGCAACCGGTACACGCCCACCTCATCCGGCTGGCATTTCAAGCGTCCGTCAGTTCGGCATCGTGGCTTGTGAGAGCCGTGTTGAAACGGTTGCCCGCGTGATAGCGGCCGACGGGATCTCGTGTCGGGAATCCGGACGGGAATCACACCATGACGTGGGTCGAGAAGCCCCTGGGTGGGCAACGGAAAGCGGTCTCGAATGTGAGGTTCCACCAGGATCGCGATTTGCGATTCGCAGAGACGTCACTGACTATGGAGGTGGCAGTCAGCGACGCTCTGAGCCCGCAGACTGCGGTCGAGGACGTCCGCCGCCACTACTGACGGGAGGTGTCCATGGCATCACTGGTACATGACTACGCATCTGTCGACGAGTTCGACAGTGACACACGACGCGCAGCGACCCGCGAGGCCTACTCGCCGGTCATGGTCCTGCTCACGATCCTTTCGACGATCGGCGTCCTCTACTACGGCTGGTTCCTGCTGAGGCCCTCCAACCGCGGCGACATCCTGCCCTGGCTGCTCGTCATCGTGTCGGAGTCCATCCTGGTCTTCCACGGGCTTGTGAGCATGTGGACCATCCTCGCCGGGATGAAGGACCGCCGCGACTGGAGCTACCAGGCGGCACGCGCCGGCCTGTACGACGCGACCGACCCGGAGATCCTCGCCAACATCGACGACCCCAGCCAGTGGCCACTGCGCATGGACGGGCGGATCGTGACGGTCGACGTGCTCATCACGGTGTACGGAGAACCGATCGACGTCATCCGCCGCACGGCCGAAGCCGCTCTGGCCATTCGAGGTCGCCACGCGACGTGGATCCTCGACGACGGCCGCTCCGACGAGGTGCAGGCCCTCGCCGGCGAGCTCGGGTGCCGCTACGTGCGCCGCCTCACCAACAACGGCGCCAAGGCGGGCAACATCAACAACGCGCTCACGATGGCGAAGGGTGACTTCTTCGTCATCCTCGACGCCGACTTCGTCCCGCTCCCGGGGTTCATCGAGCAGACGCTCCCGTTCTTCGAGACGGCGACGGTCGCGTTCGTCCAGACGCCCCAGACGTACGGCAACCTGCACAACGTCATCGCCCGAGGCGCCGGCTACATGCAGTCGATGTTCTACCGCTTCGTTCAGCCTGGCCGGAACGCGTTCAACGCGGCGTTCTGCGTCGGCACGAACGTGATGTTCCGTCGCGCTGCCATCGACGACATCGGTGGCATGTACACGGACTCCAAGAGCGAGGACGTCTGGACGTCGCTGACCTTGCACGGCCAGGGCTGGCGCAGCATCTTCCTCCCCGAGACCCTCGCGGTCGGAGACGCCCCGGACACGATCGAGGCCTACGCCAAGCAGCAGCTCCGCTGGGCCACTGGCGGCTTCGAGATCCTCTTCACGAGCAACCCGCTCGTCACGCGTCGCAAGCTGACGCTGGACCAGCGGCTCATGTACTTCGTGACCGCCACCCACTACCTCACGGGCATCGCGCCCGGCCTGCTGCTCCTCGTCCCCGTCCTCGAGATCTTCTTCGACCTGCGGCCCGTGTCGCTGAACGTCGGCATGGGGGAGTGGCTCCTCGCGTACGCCGGCTTCTACGGCCTCCAGGTCATCCTGGCGTTCTTCACGCTCGGCTCGTTCCGGATCGAGGTCCTCATGCTCGCGGCCAGCTCGTTCCCGATCTACATGAAGGCGTTCATGAACGTCATCATCGGGCGCGACACGGCCTGGAGCGTCACCGGTGCCTCGAAGAAGGCCGCCTCGCCGTTCAACTTCATCCCGCTGCAGGTCGTCACGTTCGTCATCCTCGTGGCCACCACAGCCGTGGGCGTCTGGCGAGACATCCTGAACTCCCAGGTGGCCATCGCGACCATCTGGGCCGGGCTCAACGCCGTCGTCCTGGGCGCGTTCCTCATCGTCGCGCTGGCCGAGGCGCGCCGCCTCCGCCGCGAGGACAAGGGGGCTCGCGCCATCGACGCGAAGAGCGTCGCCCTCGGTGAGCTCCTGGCCGCACCGGAGCCCCGCTCCACCCCGTACACCCTCGTCCTCGCCGAGCTCCGCGCCAAGGAGGAGGACGCCAACCGTCTCGACCTCGTAGCCGTACCGGCGACCAAGGAGGCCGCATCATGACCTGGACCAACCGATTCAGACTCACCCTGAGCGTGCTGCTCAGCCTCGTCCTCATCTTCCTGCTCGTGCTCCTGTTCAACCAGCGGCAGCACACCATCCAGAGCGCCTCGGCGACGATCATCGCTCCGCGCGTGCAGGTCGCCTCGAACTACGGCGGCATCGTCCTCAAGCAGTACGTGACGGTGGGCCAGCACGTGAACGTGGGCGACACGCTGTTCGACGTGAGCAGCGTGAGCCTCCAGCAGGACGTCGCGAACCACGTCAAGGTGACCTCGTCCGACGCGATGGCCATCGATCCCGGCAAGGGGACGCTCACGTACAAGGCGACCGCCGCCGGCACGGTCACGCAGGTGACCGCCCAGGAGGGCAGCTACCTCAGCGCGACCCAGCCGCTCGCGACGATCACGAGCGACACCGGGCGCGTCGTCGAGGCGCAGTTCCTCCTCACGCCGAGGGAGTACGCGCTCGTGGACAAGGGTGCGGCGGTCACGCTCACCCTGCCGGACAATTCGTCGGTCCCCGGCGTCGTCGACAGCGCCCTCGTCCAGACCAAGGACGGGCAGGCTGTCGTGACCGTACGGATCACGAGCCAGTCGCTCAACAGTCGCAACCTCAACCTGCTCGCGACGGACGGCGCTCCCGTGAGCGCAGTCGTCCGGCTCCGTGACGAGGGCATCCTCGCCGGGCCGACAGACGCCATGCGAGCCCTGCTGCGGAAGGTGGGCCTCTGAGGCGCGCCTGACCAGCCCAGGACACCTGGACACGCTTCGGAAGGAGCACCCCCGATGACTTCACCACGCATGAACCGACGCACTCTCCTCGGACTCACCGGAGGCGGAGCCGTCGTGCTCGGCCTCGGCGGGCTCACGGCCTGCTCCACCAAGGGGCCGGGCGGCGCTCCGACCGCGGCCTCGACCGCGGGCGTCCTCGACCGGACGGCGGT
>DASSQF010000118.1:0-5162 GCA_035702685.1 Propionibacteriaceae bacterium | reverse complement strand
GGAACGAGAACACTGTCGCGAGCGCCGTGAAGATGACGACGTCGATAGCGCCGATGAGGGC
Source organism: Propionibacteriaceae bacterium (assembly GCA_035702685.1). Classification (GTDB taxonomy): domain Bacteria; phylum Actinomycetota; class Actinomycetes; order Propionibacteriales; family Propionibacteriaceae; genus Fen-668. The sequence goes on along the minus strand of DASSQF010000118.1, from coordinate 5,101 downwards.
CGCGAGACCGGTCGCCCGCTTGGTGTTGATGTAGGTCGTGATGTCGAACGTCGTCGTGTCGGACGGCGAGGCGAGGACGTCCTTCACCATCGAGTTGATCGCCTCGAACAGGCCGGTCGCCTCGACGACGCTCATGAGCACGTACGTGGCGACGACGAAGATGATCCCGCCCGCGATGCCGAACAGCAGGGAGGTCTTCATCACCGACCAGGGGTCGATGCGGGAGATGCGCAGGCGGGCGCGGCGGGTACGACGGGGACGCCGCACGGGCGAGTTGCCGGCAGCGGCGGCGGCGACAGCAGGGGGTGCGGGAGCCGTGGCCGTCGCGGCGGTGCTCACCTGGGCCACCTTCTCCCTGGCGACGGCAGCCGCGGCGACGACGCCGGCCTTCGCACGCTCGAGGACGGTCGGCGGTGCCGCGTCCGACGACTCGCCGGCGGGCGAGCTGAACGTGTCCGGCGACGTGGGGGTCTCCTCGAGGCGCGCCGGCGCGGCCGGGCGCGAGGAGGAGGTCTGCGACAAGGGGTCCAGGTCCGCCGAGAAGCTCGTGCCCGACGCGCGGTACGTCTCGTTGGGGGCGTCGGAGTCGGCCGGGGGGACCTGCGTCGGGGTCACGGCTCGCGGCGCGGCGGCGGCGGGTCGGGGAAGTCGGGGTGCGCCGGTACGGGGCTTGGTCCCGGGCCGGCGACGCAGGGAGTCGGACTCCGCCGGGCCCGTGGAGGCGTCCGTCGACGGTGCCGCGGGGTCGTCGGACCACCGCTTCCTGTCAGGATTCGCTTCACTCACCGTCGGACACCTCCGGACCGTTCGCACTCTGCAACCGAGTCAACCGTACCGGAGGTGACAGTCCGGTCCGAAACGTCTGTGCGGACGCGTGAGGTTGCCCCGTCCTGCTACCCGCGACGAGGCGGCCCAATCACGCAAGCGCCGTCATACTTGCACCCGTGACCGCGCTCGTGCTGACGTACCCAGACCTCAACCCCGTCGCCGTACAGCTCGGACCGCTGGCGATCCACTGGTACGGGATCATGTACGGGCTCGCGTTCCTCATCGGCTACGTCCTGCTCAAGCGGCGGGTCCGCTCCGAGCCGTACTCCCTCGAGCCGGCCTGGAGCGCCGATGACGTGGCGAGCCTGGTCTTCCACGCCGTCGCCGGTGTCCTCCGCGGCGGCCGCCTGGGGTACGTGCTCATCTACAAGCCGACGTACTACGCGGCCCATCCCCTCGACATCGTGAAGCTGTGGGACGGCGGCATGAGCTTCCACGGCGGGGCGATCGGCGTCATCCTCGCGCTGTGGTGGTTCGCCCATCGCCAGCACCGGCCGTTCCTTCAGATCTCCGACCTGCTCGTCCCTGTCGTGCCCGTGGGCCTGGGTCTGGGCCGGATCGGCAACTTCATCAACGGCGAGCTGTGGGGCAGGCCCGCCGACCCGTCCCTGCCGTGGGCGATGATCTTCCCCCAGGTCGACAACACCCCTCGGCACCCGTCACAGCTGTACGAGCTGCTGCTGGAAGGCGTGCTGCTGTTCACCCTGCTGGCCCTGTACGACCGGCGGCGCCCGCCCCTCGGCTGCGTGAGCGGCGCCTTCCTCGTCGGCTACGGCCTCGCGCGGTTCACCGCCGAGCACTTCCGCGAGCCGGACTCGTACCTGGGACTGCTCGGCCTCGGCCTCAGCATGGGGCAGTGGCTGAGCCTGCCGATGATCGTCGTCGGCGCCGCCCTGTGGTGGTGGAGCTTCCGCCGCGCCCGTACCCCCATGACCGCGAGCGCGCCGGCAGAGCCTGTCGCCTGACCGGCCCGGGCGGTTCTCAGCTCCCGAGCCGCGTCATGACGTCGGCGAGGTCCGCGAACGTCGCGAGCTGCACGTCCCCGACACCCTGCTCGGCGGCGTCGCCGATCGCGGCCGTGTACATGCCGGCCGCAGCGCCCGCCTCGATCCCCGCGACGGCGTCCTCGACGACGACGCACCGCGACGGCTCGACGCCGAGGAACTCGGCGGCCTTGAGGAACACCTCGGGATCCGGCTTGGAGCGGGTGATGTTCGTACCGTCCGAGACCGCGTCGAAGTAGCCGGCCAGTCCGATGCGCTCGAGGATGAACTTCGCGTTCCTGCTCGACGAGCCGATGGCGAGCTTGAGCCCCCGGTCGCGCAGCGCGTCCAGCGTCGTCCGGACCGAGGGGTCCAGATCCGCCGGAGACATGTCGCCGAGCATGACCCGGTAGCGGTCGTTCTTCGTCGCCGCGAGCTCCTCCTTGCGCGCGTCCGAGAGCGGCTCGCCCTCGTACCGCTCGAGCACGATCTCCAGGCTGGCCATCCGGCTCACGCCGCGGAGGCGGTTGTTGATGGTCTCGTCGAACGGGATGCCCAGCTCGTCGGCGACGCTCTTCCAGCTCCTGTAGTGGTAGACGTCGGTGAAGCAGATCACGCCGTCGAGGTCGAACACGATCGCCTCGTACGGGCCGGTCACAGCCGGGTGTCCCATCGCCCGCAGAACGCGTCGACCGGGCTCTTGCCCTTGAACGCCGAGCGTCCGACCAGCTTCTCCACGAGCGCGTCGAGCACGTTGTCGCCCGAGTTGTACGTGTTGATGAACGTCTTCACCCGCGGGATGTCGATGAGGTGGTACGGGTTCTCGATCGACACGAACACCGTGGGGATCGAGGCGAGGTAGTGGGGGCAGTTCGCCCCCATGGGCTGCGCCCACTCGATCCGTACCGTCGTCTGGTTGCTCTTCGTCGAGAGGTTCGCCACGTACAGGATGGCGTCGTACACGCCGATGAAGTCACTCGTGCGGTCGACCTCGCCCTCGAAGAAGTTCTTCGCCTTGAAGACGTCGATGTCGAAGCCCTCGGCCTCGAGCTTCGTACGGATGATGTCGCAGGCGCCGGCACGGACGCTGTACGCGACGCCCTGCTCGGACTCGATCGGCACGAACAGCAGCTTGCGGTACTTCGCCGGCGTCAGCGGCAGGACGCCGATCTCCTCCTTGACAAGGGTGATCGCCTCGTCCGCGCACTCCCGGGACCACGCCTGGTGCTCCTCGGAGCCCACGACCGCCTGTGCGGACTCGAGGCTGGGCGCCTCGCGGTCGCACAGCTTGAGAGCCGCCTTGAGGCCCAGGACCCGGGCGACGGCTGCATCGAGCCGTGACTCCGAGATCGTGCCGTCGGCGACGCCGTCCATCATGAAGCCGAAGTCCTCCTCCAGGTTCCGGGTGAAGAGGAAGACGTCGGCGCCGGAGGCGATGGCCGTCGGGACCGCCTTGGAGCGGGGCATCGGGATCGTGAAGCCCGCCATGGTCGTGGCGTCGGTGACGACCAGCCCGTTGAAGCCGAGCCTGCCGCGGAGCAGGTCGCCCATGAGCTCGGGAGACAGGGTCGCCGGCATGATGTCGGCGTCGGCCAGGTCGGGTCGCAGCGCCTTCGAGTACGCCGGCTGCATGATGTGGCCGACCATCACCGTGAGCGCGCCGGCGTCGATGCTGGCCTTGTAGGCGGCGCCGTACGTGGCGTCCCAGTCCTCTGTCGACAGGTCGTTGATGCTCGTGACGAGATGCTGGTCGCGCTCGTCTCGCCCGTCACCCGGGAAGTGCTTGATCGACGCCGCCACGCCGTGGCTCTGGACGGCCTTCACGTACGCGACGCCCATGTCGCGGACCCGCTCCGGGTCGGAGCCGAACGTACGGATGTTCGTGATGGGGTTGCGGAAGTTGTAGTCGATGTCGATGATCGGAGCGAACGCCCAGTTGGCACCCACGGCGGCACCCTCGCTGCCGCACACCTCCCCGAGCTTCGTCGCCATGGACACGTCGTCGGTCGCCGCGACCGAGAGCGGCGAGCCGAGGAACGTGCCCTCCCGCACGATCCCGTTCGCACCCTTCTCGAGGTTCGCCGCGATGAGCATGGGGATGGAGACCTTCTCGCGGAGGAGGTTCGTGTAGGCGACCGCCTCCTCGGTCGTGCACGGGCGGTACATGACGCCTCCGGGCGTGCAGACGCGCAGGGTCGCGTCGAGCGCCTCCTCCGAGAAGCCGGTGGCGATGCCGCAGAACAGCTGCCCGACCTTGTCCTTGGTGGAGAGCCCCGCCAGCGTCGACGAGACCCACTCGATCTCGGCGTCGCCGAGGTTGAAGGGAGCCTTCCGCATGGAGTCGAGGACGTCGGGGTAGTGCTCGATGGTCATGGAGTCTCTCCTGATGTCGTGAGCCTCGCCGGTGAGGCACCGACGGAATCGTCGCACAAAAACCTTGAGTGAGCAATGCATTCGCGGCCCAGCTGGTCTAGCCTGTCCGGCATGAAGCGAGGGCAGTACGCCAAGACCGCGGAGCGGCGCCGGACGATCCTCGCGACAGCGCTCGAGGTGTTCTCCGAGTCCGGCTTCCGCGGGGCGTCCATCCGGGAGATCGCCTCCCGCGTGGGCATGACCGACACCGGCGTGCTCCACCACTTCGGCGGCAAGGGCAAGCTGCTCCTCGCCGTGGTGACCGAGAAGGAGCAGGAGGACGCCGGCAGCCTGCGGGACCCGTACCTGCGCGACCTCGTGGCGCGCAACCAGGCACGCCCCGGTACCGTGCGGCTCTTCACGAAGCTCAGTGCCGAGGCGACCGACCCCGAGCACCCTGCGCACGAGCACTTCGTGGACAGGTACGAGACGGTCATCCGGCACACCACGGAGCGCCTGGTCCAGGAACAGGCCCAAGGACGGGTCTCGTCGACCCTCGACCCGGCTGTCGCGGCCCGCCTCATGATGGCCGTGATGGACGGCCTCCAGATCCAGTGGCTCCTCGACCCGAGCCTGGACATGGACAGCGTGTACAGCGACTTCATCCAGCACTACTTCGGCAGCGACTCGGAGGACCCGGACCCCTCCTGAGCGTGGGAGCACCTCCCCGACCGCAGGACTCGAATCATCACGGCTGCTTCACGTCCCCTTCACACGGCCACCCCAGGCTGAGGGGGAGCGTGGAGGAGGACGGGATGACCGAGCAGCGCGTGGCCGAACGGACGCGTCGTACGGGGCCGACGAGGGCCCGGCTGAGAACCCGCGGGATGAAGCGCCTGACGGTTCCGGGGTTCTCGCGCACCGCGATCCGTGAGTCG
>DASSQF010000117.1:0-5203 GCA_035702685.1 Propionibacteriaceae bacterium | reverse complement strand
GTAGTTCGGGGCGTTCTTGTACAGCGCCGTCCCCTGCTCGGTGACCACCGGGAGCAGGGCGGTGGCGCCGAGGACCACGACGACGAGCACCCCCACCATGACCGCCACGACGGCGAGGCCGCGGGGGAGCTTGTGGGCCGTGAGCCAGTCGACCATCGGGTTGAGCCCCAGCGCGATGAAGAGGCTGAGGACCACGATGAGGAGGATGGCCTTGAGCGAGATCAGGGTCTGGGCCAGGCCGATGGCGACCAGCGCGCCGATCGTCGCGTAGAAGCCGAGGGCGAAGGGCTGGCGGATCGTGATGTCGCTGCCGCTCTCGGTGGGCGTCGGCGGCGGGACCGGGACCGCGGTCTCTGCGGGCTCGGCCGCGAGATGGCGGGTGGTCATCCGACGGAGGGCTGTCACGGGCCAGTGAAAGCGCGAGCCCGTGCTGTGGCCCTCGACCGCCTCATGGGTCTCACCGGCCCCATCCGTCTCGAGGGTGGGGACGTTCTCCACGGCCTCGTCCTCCATCGAGGACTCCGGAACCTCCTCCTGGCTCATCGGTCCTCTCCCTCGCGGACCTCGCCGCGCGCCGCCTCGTCCTCACCGACCGCGCCGTCACCGGCCGCACCGCCGGCCTGCCGGGACTCCCCGGCACGCCGCTGGCGGGTGCCGGCCCCGCGCGCTTTGCGCCTGGCGGACCGCCCGGCGGCCGATCGTTCCGCGTCCGAGCCGACAGCGGCGCTGGAGTCGTCCGCCTGTTCGGTGTCGGATCCCGGCTCCAGGTCGCCGGGGTTGGGGTAGCGCGTCTCGGGCCAGGACACGTCAGGCTCCTGGGCCGTGCCCGCGTCACGGCCCATGCCCGCGAGCAGGCTCATCTGCTCCTGGATCGCCCTCTTCCGGGCCGTGAGCGCGCCGATCTCGGCGACGAGCTGGTCCTTGCGGCGCTGGGCCTCGGCGTCCAGCCGGGCGCGGAGCTGCGCACCCGCAGCGCGCGTCGCCGCGAGGTGCTGTTCCGATTCACGGACGGCCTGGACCCTGATGCTCTCGGCCTCTTCGCCTGCGGCGGCGCGGATCTGCACGGCGGCGGCCGTCTCGTCCGCGAGGACCTTCGTGGCCGCCTCGTGCTGGGCCGTGGCGTCGGCCAGCAGGGCTGCGGCCTGGCGATGCGCCTCACTGGTCGCCTGCGCGGCGGTGGACCTGGCCTCGTCGGCGCGAGCCTGCGCCTCGCTCGTGATCCGTGCGGCCTCCACGTCGGCCGCGGCCCTGACGGCGGCGGCCTGCTGCTCCGCCTCCTGGACGATCGCCTCGGCGTGCCGCCTGGCGGAGGCGACCACCTGGTCGGCCTCCGCGCGCGCTGCCGCGAGCGTCTGGTTGAGCTCGTCGTTCTGCTTGTCCCGCAGGCGGCGCAGGTTGGCCATGGCCGTGGAGCGCATGTCGTCGGCCTCCTGCTGGCCCGCGGCGCGCAGCTCCTCGCCGTCCCGCTGGGCCGCTGCGCGGATGGCGTCCGCCTCGATCTGCGCCCGAGTCGTGAGCTCGTCCGACTCCGACTCCGCCGCGCTGAGGAGCACGGACGCGTGTCCGGTCAACCGGGTCAGGTCGGTCTCGGTGGCCTGGGACCGGAGCACCTCGTGCTCGGACGTCAGGTCACGCACGCGGCGTCGGAGCTCGAGGATCTGGCGCTCGAGCTTGCGGACGTGGTCGTCGACTTCCTTCTTGTCGTAGCCGATCACGGCGTTGGGGAAGCCGCCCACGACGGTCGCCCGATCATCGAACATGGCGAGGCCCGGGTCCTCGTACTCGTCGTTCATGCGGACGCTCCTCGTGCCGGACGGGTGGGTCGTGAAGAAGGCTACCCCGTGGCAGTTGGCCCGCCCGGCATATCAGAGGTGGAGCGTCAGTGAGCGACGGGCTCCACGATCTCGAGGAGGATGCCACCCGTGTCCTTGGGGTGCGCGAACTGGATCCGGGAGCCGCCCGTGCCGATCTTCGGTTCCGGGTAGAGAAGCCGTACGCCACCGGCGCGCAGCGCCTCGGAGACCGCGTCGATGTCCGCGACACGGTAGGCGAGCTGCTGGATGCCGGGGCCGTTCTTGGCGATGAACTTCGCGATCGTCGAGTTCTCGTTGAGCGGGGCGAGCAGCTGGATCTGCGCGTTCTCGGCTCCCTGGGCACCCGTTCCGAGCATGGCCTCCTCGACACCCTGCTCCTCGTTGGTCTCACGGTGGAGCACGCGCCAGCCGAGGACCTCGGTGTGGAACTTGATGGCGTCGTCGAGGTTCGGTACGGCGAGGCCCACGTGGTCGATGCAGACAAAGAGGTCGGTGTTCATGGGCGACAGCCTGTCACATGCGCCTCCGGCCGTCGCCGGGGGGTCTGGACCGACACGCTGGCCGACCTGCTCGCCGCTCCCGGCCTCGTCAGGCAAGATGAGAGCGCCCGGCTCAGGCGAAGGGAGTGGCCATGGCGTGGATCAAGAAGGCGGTCTGGCTGCTGGTGGCCGCCTTCGTCCTCTTCTACCTCTTCACGCGCCCGGAGCAGGCCGCCGCAGCGGTGAAGACGTTCGTCGGTGCCTTCGATGCCATCATCCGGTTCTTCACGGCGCTCGCTTCCCGTTGAGCCACGGGTCCGGCGGACCAGCTACCTGAGACCGGACGTCGACCGCCACCTCCTCCACGACGACGGTGAGATCGTCGTCGTCGAGATCGCGAAGCCGCCCATCGCCGCGACGGGGCCGGCGGGGTGGGTCGTGCTGGGCGTGGCCATCCTCATCCTCATGGGCTTCGCCGGTCCCGGCTGGTGGCTCATGCTGCTGGTCGGCCTCGGCCTGGCCGTCCTCGGTCTCTACCAGGTGCACGACCTCCACATGGACCGTTTCGTCGTCACCAACCTGCGGGTGTTCAGGGTCCACGGCACGTTCGAGCGCCACGTCGCGACCGTGCCTCTTGCCCGGATCCTCGACATCACGGTGCATCAGCCCTTCCTCGGCACCCTGTTCAACTTCGGCCACCTCGTGTTCGAGTCGGCGGCGCAGGACCAGGGCCTGCGGGAGATCAAGTACGTCGACGACCCCTTCACGATGGAGCACGTGATCGAGGAGGTCATCCAGCGCTCGGGCGTGCGTCCGATCGCAGTGAGGCGTGCGGTCGTCGTCGAGGACGACGGCACCTGAGCACGAACCTCGGGCTGCGAAGCCGAGGTCCGTCGGAGCCGTCCCCTGAGGATTCGCGGCGCCCCACCCGGACTGGTGCCGGGCGGGGCGAGAGGCTCAGCCGAGCACGGCGTCGACGACCTGGCGGGCCTCCTTCTGCACCTCGGCGAGGTGGTCGGAGCCCTTGAGCGACTCGGCGTAGATCTTGTAGACGTTCTCGGTGCCGGAGGGCCGTGCGGCGAACCAGGCGTGCTCGGTGGCCACCTTGAGACCGCCGATGGGGGCGCCGTTGCCGGGGGCCGTGGTGAGCTTCGCGACGATCGGCTCGCCGGCGAGGTCGGTGGCGCTGACGTCGGCGGGGGAGAGCTTGCCGAGCTTCTGCTTCTGCTCCCTGGTGGCCGGCGCGTCGACCCGTGCGTACGAGGAGACTCCGTACTTCGCCTCGAGCTCCGCGTACAGCTGTGAGGGGGTCTTGCCGGTCACTGCGAGGATCTCGCTCGCGAGCAGGTCGAGCAGGATGCCGTCCTTGTCGGTCGTCCAGGTGCGGCCGGCCTTCGTGAGGAACGACGCGCCCGCGGACTCCTCGCCGCCGAAGCCCAGCTCGCCGGAGATGAGCCCGGGAACGAACCACTTGAAGCCGACGGGCACCTCGACGAGGGTGCGGCCGAGCTCTGCCGCGACGCGGTCGATCATCGAGCTCGACACGAGCGTCTTGCCGATGCCCGCGGTCGCCGACCAGCCGGGGCGGTGCGCGTACAGGTAGCCGATCGCGACGGCGAGGTAGTGGTTCGGGTTGAGCAGCCCGCCGTCGGGCGTGACGATGCCGTGGCGGTCAGCGTCCGCGTCGTTGCCCGTCGCGATGTCGAACTTCTCACGCTGCTGCACGAGTGAGGCCATCGCGTACGGCGACGAGCAGTCCATGCGGATCTTGCCGTCGTGGTCGAGCGTCATGAACCGCCACGTCGGGTCGACGGTCGGGTTCACGACGGTGAGGTCGAGCCCCAGGTTCTCCGCGATGTACTGCCAGTACTGGACCGAGGCGCCGCCCATGGGGTCGGCACCGATCCGGACCCCCGCCGACCGGATGGCGTCCAGGTCGATGGCGTTCGTGAGGTCCTGGCAGTACGCGCTGCGGTAGTCCCAGCGCTCCACCTCGCACTGCTCGTACGGGGTGCGGCGGATCTGTCCTGGATCCGCGAGCAGCTCGTTGGCCCGGGCCGCGATGACGCTCGTCGCGTCCGTGTCCGCAGGACCGCCGTTCGGCGGGTTGTACTTGAAGCCGCCGTCGCGGGGCGGGTTGTGCGACGGCGTCACGACGATGCCGTCCGCCAGAGGCCCGCTGGTGTCGCGGTTGTGGACGATCACGGCGCGTGACAGCGACGGCGTCGGCGTGTACTCGTCCTCGCGCTCGGCACGTACGTGGACCCCGTGGGCGGTGAGGACCTCGATGGCCGTGCGCCACGCGGGCAGCGACAGGGCGTGGGTGTCCTTCGCGATGTACAGGGGCCCGGTCGTGCCCTGCGACGCCCGGTACTCGACGATCGCCTGGGTCGTCGCGGCGATGTGCGCGTCGTTGAAGGCTCCGTCGAGGCTGGAGCCCCGGTGTCCCGATGTACCGAACACGACCATCTGGTCGGGGTTCGTGGGGTCGGGGGTGATGTCGTGGTAGGCCGCCAGGACAGCGTCGACGTCGATGAGGTCCTGTGGCTGGGCGGGGAGGCCGGCGCGTTCGTGAGGCATGGCCCCATCCTGGCAAGGACGGGCCACGATGGCGAGCGTTCCGGGCCACTCACCGTTCCGCAAACGCTGGTTGAATGGCCCCATGACGCAACAGCACTCGCTCCGCGGAGCCATGGACCTGTCCTCGCTGGCTGCGCCCGCCGCTCCCGCGGGCAGCTTCGTGACCGAGGTGGACGACGCGTCGTTCGACGCGGCGGTGCAGGGCTCGGTCCGGTACCCGGTCCTCATCGAGTTCTACTCGCCTCGCGCCCCCGAGCAGCAGCGGCTCAGCCAGGACCTCGCGACGCTGACCGACGAGGCCGGCGGCCGATGGCTGCTCGTCCGCGTGAA
>DASSQF010000116.1:0-5731 GCA_035702685.1 Propionibacteriaceae bacterium | reverse complement strand
CGAGCAGGATCGCGATCGCGTCGTCGTGGCCGGGGTCGCAGTCAAGGATGATCTTCTCCACGACCAGCCACCCTAGGGTGCTCGCGATGCTTCCGCTGCCGAACCTCCTGACGGTCCGGGAGAGCGCCCGCGAGTGACGGTGCGAGGTGCGCCTCCCGAGGGAGAGGCCCGGGCTCCCTCCGGTGCCCCGCTCAGCCGAGGAGGGACTCGCACTCCCACCGAGCGTCGTCAGCCGAACGGCAGGGTGTCGCCGCTGAGGACCTGGCGTTCGTGGGCCAGGAGCCACGCCTTGTTCTCGATGCCACCGCCGAAGCCGGTGAGATTCCCGGTACCCGACACGACCCTGTGGCACGGCACGACGATGCTGATCGGGTTGCGGCCGTTCGCGGCGCCTACGGCCCGGGACTTGCGCACGTCACCGAGCCGCCGCGCCTGTTCGCCGTACGACATCGTCGCGCCGTACGGGATCGTACGCAGCACCTCCCACGTCGCGAGCTGGAACTCCGTGCCCGACGGGTCGAGCGGCAGGTCGAACTCCCGGCGCGTGCCTGCGAAGTACTCCTCGAGCTGTGTCGCGAGGCTGGCGAGGATCTCGTTCGACCCGTCGACGGCCCCGTCGGAGGCAGCCGACGTTCTCGCGGCCTCCGCCGCGTGGGTCGATGCGTCCTCGAAGGTCAGCGTGCGAAGCGCGTCGTCGTCCGCGGTCGCCCGCAGCCGCCCGACGGGCGAGTCCAGGTGAACCACGCGCAGGATGCCGGTCATGTCGTCCCTTCCGTCCACAGATGATGCATCGCGTAGGCGCGCCACGGGCGCCACGCCTCTGCGGCACCGGGCGCCAGCCCGTACCGCGTCATCGCCCTCACCACACCGAGGTCGGTGGCGAGCCAGCCGTCCGGGTCCCCGCACCGCATGGCGACGTAGTCAGCCGTCCACGGGCCCACGCCCCGTACCGCCATGAGCTCCTGGCGCAGCCGGTGTCGGTCAGCGCCCAGGTCGAGCGTCACGGTCCCCTCCACCACCGCAGCGCTGAGCCGCCGCAGCGTGTCCCGGCGCGACGCGGGCATGCCGAACGCGTCATCGGGAGCAGCCAGCACCTCCTCGGGCGACGGGAACAGTCGCTCCACGCCCGCGACGGGGTCGATCCTCGTGCCGACGGCGGCGACGAGGCGACCGGCGACCGTACGAGCCCCGGCCACCGACACCTGCTGGCCGATCACGGCCCGGACCGCCGTCTCGAACCCGTCGACCGTGCCGGGGACTCGCAGACCCGGCGACCTCGCCACCATCGGTCCGAGTACGGGGTCGTCGCCGAGCACCGCGGCGACGGACACCGGGTCGGCATCGAGGTCGAACAGCCTGCGGATCCGGTTCACCGCCGGCGCCAGGTCGCGGAGGTCGCCCAGCCGCAGCGAGGCGACGACGCCTGGCCGCCCTTCGACAGGCGTGACGTCCATCACGCCCGGGCCGTGCGGAAGCCGCAGGGTGCGCACGTACCGGTCCTCGCCGGCCGACTCCACTCCCGCGATCGCCCTGGCAGCCAGGAACCGGAACGCCTGTCGCGCGTCGTGCGGCTCGCGTGCGGGAAGCGTCACGGTGAGCCACCCGCCGCCCGGCGTCGTCCGGCGTCGGCCGCGCAGCTCCGTCGGCGTCAGGTCGAACGCCGCCCGTACCGCGTCGTTGAACTGGCGGATGCTGCCGAACCCGGCGGCGAACGCGATCTCGCTGAACGCGAGGTCCGTCGTCTCGATCAGTGTCCGCGCGTTGCGGACCCGCGCGTCCAGTGCGATCGCGAGCGGACCGGCCCCCAGCTCGGACGTGAGGATCCGGTTGAGCTGCCGTGCGCTGAACCCGACGCGGCTCGCGAGGCCGGGCACGCCGGCGCGGTCGACGATGCCGTCCTGGATCAGGGTCATCGCCCGTCCGACGATGTCGCCCCGGACGTCCCACTCCGGCGACCCGGGCGTCACGTCCGGCCGGCACCTGCGGCAGGCTCGGAACCCGCCATGCACGGCTGCCGCGGCGCTGCGGAAGAACGTCACGTTCTCGCGCTTCGGCGTGATCGACGGGCAGGAGGGGCGGCAGTAGATGCCGGTCGTCCGGACGGCCACGACGAACCAGCCGTCGAACCGCGCGTCGCGGCTCGCCACCACGCGGTAGCGCTGGTCGTCGTCGAGGGCCATGGTCACGGGTCCATCCTGGCCGACGACGGACCGCGTTCCTAGCGGAAAACGGACAAGGCGATCCGATGACAACGACAGGGGCGCCCAAACACGACGGAGGGGCCGGTGGTCGCCCACCAGCCCCTCCGAGTGACGTGTCGCCGCTAGGCGCGGATCACTTCACGAACCCGATGTTCTCCCAGTGCGGAGAGCCGAGGCCGAACGCACCGTAGTTCGCGACCGTGCTCTTCACGGCCCACTGGTCGGGCCTCTGGTACAGCGGGATGATCTGCACGTCGGTCCAGATCTGCTTCTCCGCCTGCAGCACGTACTCGTCGCGCTTCGTCTGGTCCATCTCCGTCGACACCTTCGCGATGAGCGCGTTGACGTCCGCGTTGTCGTAGCCGGAGTAGTCGGAGCTCGACTTCGGGTTGAAGAACTGGTTGAGCGCCGGGTACGGGAACTGCGTGCCCACCCACGTGAACGCGATGGCCTGGAACGTGTGCTTCGACAGCGCCGCACCGAAGTCCTTCGACGCGATCGGGATGATCGTCACCTTGATCCCCGCGTCCTTGAGCTGCGACTGGAACGCCTGCGCCTCGTTCTCCGACACCTTGACGCCCTGGATCGCCGTGAACGTGACCTCGAGCGTCTTGCCGTTCTTCGCGCGGTAGCCGTCGCTGCCCATGACCCAGCCGGCCTGGTCCAGCATCGACTTGGCTTTCTCCTTGTCGTAGCCGAGTCCGGTCTCCTTCGCCAGGTCCTTGTACTGCGCCTGGTTGTTGAGGAAGACGTGGCTGTTGAGGACCGTCGCGTCGTAGTTCAGGCCCGCGAGGTCGCTCGCGGCGATCGCCTGCCTGTCGAGCGACATGAGGATGGCCTGGCGGATCGTCTTGTCGGTCAGGAGCCCGGCGTTCTGGTTCAGCGTGATGTGCCGCCAGTTCGGACCGGCGGCCTTGCGGATGTCGCCGGTCGTCACCGACTGCGCGCGGGCGAGTGCGTCCGCGTTGATGCCGATGTCGAACGCGTCGATCTCGTTGTTGACGTACGCGGCGGGGACGGCCTCGTTCGGTACGACTCGGAAGATGACCTTGTCGAGCTTCGGCTTGTCACCCCACCACTTGTCGTTGGGGACCAGCGTGATGATCTGGCTCGTGAGGTCGTAGCTGCCGAGCTTGTACGGGCCGGAGAACCAGCCGTCGTGTCCCTCGAGCGTCTTCCAGCCGTTGTTGAACACGTCGGCCGTCGCGACCGAGTCGGCGCGCTGCGGACCGTTCGAGAAGACCGCCTTCCAGTCCGGGTAGGTGGCCTTGAAGTGGACGTCGACGTCGCTCTCGGTCGCGCCCTGGGTCACGGACTCGATCTGGTCGTACCCGTCCGTCGAGGCGCAGTTGAAGCTCTGGTCGGCCCCGTTGCACGCCTTCGCCGTGGCCTGGAAGTCCGCGACCGTGATCTTGGTCCCGTCGTTCCACGTGGCCTTCGGGTTGAGGTTGAACTCGACCGTGAGCTTGCCGTCGGTCGTCGTGGCCGTGGGCTCCTTGGTCAGGTAGTTCTTGTTGAACGTCGGCGTCGCGTCCGGGGCGAAGTCGAAGAACACGGGCGTCATCGGCTGGAGCACGTACTTGTAGTCGATCTGGTTGCCGTCGACGTTCAGGGGGTTCCAGTTGTCCGCGAGGGAGCCGATGGGCAGCCGCAGCTCACCGCCGTCAGACACCTGGTCGCGGGCCTTCGCGTTGATCGACTGCGCGTTCGCCGACAGAGGCGGTGCGGAGCTCGCCCCCGACGGGCCCGGTTGGCCACCACAGGCGGCCAACGTGAGCGCGAGCGCAGCGACCACTGGCGCAGCGAGCAGAGAGCGGGACTTCACACTTCCTCCAATGATGCGTCGTCACGGCCAGACCAGCCGTGCTGCCGGGGTGAGTCAAACCCTAGTTCTGACCGGCGCGGCCCATCGGCACCACGCCGGTCACCGTTTGTTAACGATGCCTGGAGGATTCGTCCCACCCTCCATCTGCCCTTGTCAGAGCACCTTCACCGGTCGTGCGTAGTAGCAGGCGACGAAGTGGTCGGGCACGGTGTCCGGATCGTCGGAGAGGGCTTCCTCGAGCGTACGGGCCTGGGCAGGGTCGGTCGCCAGGGACAGCGGCACGGGCGCACCGTCGGACGCCGAGTCGAGCGGAGGCATGGCCGACACGCAGGGGGTGCGCTGCTCGGGACTGAGCACCTCGAAGATGGGGCAGCGGGTCCGGAACGTGCAGCCGGACGGCGGGTTCGCCGGGCTGGGCAGGTCGCCGTGGAGCAGGATCCGGGAGCGCGAGCGTTCCGTGGTCGGGTCCGGGATGGGGATCGCCGAGAGGAGTGCCTGCGTGTACGGGTGGCTGGGCCGTGCGTACACGTCGTCGACGTCGCCGATCTCGACGATCTTGCCCAGGTACATGACCGCCACCCGGTCGGCGATGTGCCGGATCACCGCGAGGTCGTGCGCCACGAACAGGTACGACAGGGTGAGCCGCTTCTTGAGCTCCTCGAGCAGGTTGATGACGCCGGCCTGGATCGACACGTCGAGCGCCGACACGGGCTCGTCCAGCACGATGAGCTGAGGTTCGAGCGCGAGCGCCCGGGCGATGCCGATCCGCTGCCGCTGACCGCCCGAGAAGTGCTGCGGGTACCGGTTGGCGTGCCCCGGCTCCAGCCCGACCGTACGGAGCAGCTCCATGACGCGGGCTTCGGTCCCCTCCCTCGACCAGCCGTGGATGCCGAGGGGCTCGGCGATGATGTCGAAGATCGGCATCCGCGGGTCGAGCGACGCCATCGGGTCCTGGAACACGACCTGGAGGTCGCGCCGCATCGTCTTCTTCTCGCGTCGGCTCAAGGTCGAGGTGTCCTTGCCGAAGACGACGACCTTGCCGCCCGTCGGCACGTGGAGGTTGAGGATCTCGAGCAGCGTCGTCGACTTCCCGCAGCCGGACTCCCCGACGAGGCCCAGCGTCTCACCCCGCCGCAGGTCGAGGTCGATCCCGTCGACGGCGTAGACGGTGCCCACGCGCCGCCGGAGGACGGCGCCCTTCATGAGCGGATAGTGCCGCTTGAGGTTCTCGAGGCTCAGCACCGTCTCTCGGTCCGTACGCGGCCTCTCGTCCGCCGCGCCCTCACCGGGCGTCGACTCGACCGGGAAGATGTCGCTGCTCGTGAGGTGGTCGCGGGTGATCCGGTCGCTCTCCCAGCAGGCGGCGACGTGGTCGGGGCCCACGCTCGCGAGGCCCGGTTCACTCGTCCGGCAGCCCGCGTGGGCGAGGGGGCACCGCGGCGCGAACGGGCAGCCGGGCGGCAGGTCCACGACCGTCGGCGGGTTCCCCTGGAGCGTCGCGAGGGGCTCCGAGCTGGTCGCGTCGAGGCGCGGGACGGCCCCGAGAAGGCCGATCGTGTACGGCATCCGAGGCCGGTAGAAGATGTCGTCGACGCTGCCCTGCTCGACGGGCCGGCCCGCGTACATCACGGTGACCCTGTCCGACATGCCCGCGACGACGCCGAGGTCGTGCGTGATGAGGATGACCGCCGCGCCGGTCTCGACC
>DASSQF010000115.1:0-4200 GCA_035702685.1 Propionibacteriaceae bacterium | reverse complement strand
CCCGGGCCTGCGCACGCCGGACTCCCCGACGCAGCAGGTCGGTGGTGCGCCGGCGACGACCTTCGCCCCGGTGACGCACCTGCACCCGATGATGAGCCTCGACAACGCGTTCGACCGCGAGGAGCTGGACGCCTGGAACGCCCGCGCGGTGCGTGAGGCGGGTGCGCAGGCCGTGGCCGCGTCCGGCTATCTCTGCGAGCTCAAGATCGACGGCCTGGCCCTGGACCTCGTGTACGAGAGGGGCCGGCTGGTACGGGCTGCGACACGAGGCGACGGCCGTACGGGCGAGGACGTCACCGTGAACGTACGGACGATCTCGGCCATCCCGACGACCCTGACCGGATCGGCGCCCGAGGTCCTCGAGGTGCGGGGGGAGGTCTTCCTGCCGATCGCCGCCTTCGCGGACCTCAACGCCTCGCTCGTCGAGGCGGGCAAGGCGCCCTTTGCGAACCCCCGCAACGCGGCCGCCGGATCCCTGCGGCAGAAGGACCCGCGCGTCACGGCCACCCGGCCGTTGTCGTTCCTGTGCCACGGGCTGGGAGAGGCGACCGGCGTGGAGATCTCGACCCTCAGCGAGGCGTACGGGCTCATGCGTGGATGGGGCCTCCCGACGAGCGACCGGACCACGAAGTGCTCGACGATCGAGGAGGTCTGGGCGTTCATCGTGTCGGCGGGGGAGAGGCGCCACACGTTCGCCCACGAGATGGACGGCGTCGTCGTCAAGCTCGACGACCGCGCGCTTCAGGACCGTCTCGGGGCGACCTCCCGAGCGCCGCGCTGGGCGATCGCGTACAAGTACCCGCCTGTCGAGGTCACCACGAAGCTGCTGGACATCGCGGTCAACGTGGGCCGTACGGGCCGGGTGACCCCCTTCGCCATCATGGAGCCGGTCGTCGTCGCCGGCAGCACCGTGTCGCAGGCGACGCTGCACAACGCGTCGGAGGTGAGGCGCAAGGGCGTGCTCATCGGCGACACGGTCGTGCTCCGCAAGGCCGGCGACGTGATCCCCGAGGTGCTGGGGCCGGTAGCCGCCCTCCGCGACGGCACCGAGCGGGAGTTCGTCATGCCGACGCACTGCCCCTCGTGCGGTGCGGAGCTGCGGCCGGAGAAGGAGGGCGACGCGGACATCCGCTGCCCGAACCAGCGCTCGTGCCCGTCTCAGCTCACCGAGCGGCTGTTCCACCTCGCGTCCCGGCAGGCCCTCGACATCGAGGTGCTCGGGTGGAAGGCCGCGCAGGCGCTGCTCGAAGCCGGACTCGTCACCGACGAGGGCGACATCTTCTCCCTGACCGAGGCCGACCTGCTGAAGAGCCCGTTCTTCACGACCAAGTCCGGGGCCCTGTCGGCGAACGGTGCACGGCTGCTCAGCGAGCTCGAGGCGGCGAAGACGAAGCCGTTCTCCCGGTTCCTCGTCGCGCTGTCCATCCGGCACATCGGCAAGGGCGTCGCCCCGGACGTGGCAGCCGTCTTCCCTGACATCGAGGCGCTGGAGTCCGCCACCGACGAGGAGCTCGCCGGCGTGCCGGGTCTCGGCTCCATCCTCGTGACCTCGATCCGCGAGTGGTTCGCCGTCGACTGGCACCGGGAGATCGTCCGGAAGTGGCAGGCGGCCGGAGCCATGCTGCCCGTGCCCCAGGACGAGTCCGAGCGTCTGCCGCAGACGCTGGAGGGCCTGAGCGTCGTGGTCACCGGGTCGCTGCCCGGCTACACGCGGGACAGCGCGACGGAGGCGATCGTCGCTCGGGGCGGCAAGGCTGTCGGGTCCGTGTCGAAGAGCACCGACTTCGTCGTCGTCGGCGAGAACGCCGGGTCGAAGTACGACAAGGCGGTGGCGCTCAAGAGGCCCATCCTCGATGCGGAGGGCTTCGAGGTGCTGCTCCGTGAGGGGGCGGAGGCAGCGGCCCCGATGGCACGCGCGGAGTAGCCGAGGGCCCGAGGAACCGGGGAACGAAGCGGTGCTCCGGAAGAGCGCGTCGGCGATCCGTACGTACGCAGCCGTAGACGGGTGGAACGCGTCGGCGCCGTGGTTGGCCCACGCTTCTTCAGCGACGCCGCTGACGAGGTCGGGCAGGCTCGAGGAGGCCGGGCAGGCCTGAGGAGCTGGGAGCAGGCGCGAGCAGCCCTCTCCGACGGGCGTGACCAGTGGTCGTGGCACGTCGCCGAAGGATCGAGATCGGCCTTGGTGACGCCGTACTCTGGACCTGTGCCGCGCCGTGTCTTCACCGACCTCGATCTCAACGACGACGTTCCGCCGCGCGCCCAGCCGAGCATCGGCGAGTGGGGACCGATCCGGGTGCCGTCCACGCGGTCGAAGAAGTGGGCACGGATCTGGGTGAGCCTCGCGTGCGTCGTCGCGACCGCCGCCCTCTTCGGGCTCGGCTACTGGGTCTTCACCAAGCTCAACGGAAGCTGAGCCGAAGCGGGTTCGGTCCCGTCTCCGACGCAGCTCCTGTCGGCGGCGATGTCAGCGCGCGCCGGCGAGCGTCGCGAGGTGCTGCAGTCGCACCAGCTCCACCGGGAGGTAGGCCGGACCGCCGTTGCGCCCGATGACGATGGCCCGACCGCCCGGAAGGGGAGCGGCCGCGATGATCGTGTCCCCCCACCCCGGCTGCCAGCCCTCCTCGAGCTCGGCTGCGTACGTGGTCTCCAGCGTGCCGAACACGGCGAGGTCCGCCCCGTCGATCTCAGGCGCCATGGTGCTCCTCGCGATGACCTTCCCGGCCGTGACGTCGACGAGGACCGCCCACGTCGAGTGGAAGACGATCGGCGACTCCTCCGTGAGGATCTGGCCCGCGCGCTCGGGCTCGCTCGCCATCCGGTTGAGCGTCGCGATGTCCGACTCGACGCCCCAGTCGGAGTGGTAGCGGGAGACCCACAGCACCTTGACGCCCTCGACCTGGCTGCATGCGCTGAGGAGGTTCTCGGGCAGCACCGCCTGCGGCAGCGACAGCATGAAGTCGTCGACGGCGTAGTCCGGGCCGCGGTCGATGATCTCGACAGCGTGGATGTCCGCGCCGACGCTTCCGAGGGCGGTGGCGACCGCGCCGAGGGACCCGGGACGGTCCGGGAGCTGAACACGCAGCAGCAACATGGGACCCATCTTGGAGTACGCCACGGAGACGTCCGGCTCGATTCCCACGCTCCGACCGCGAAAGGGCGCCTGTGCCAGTGAACGTCGCGAAACCGTAATCCCCGCGACACGTTCGGCCCAGGCCGTCATGGCGTCACCTCCAGGCCGATGGACCGCGCGAACGCGTCCAACCCGCTGACCTCGACGTCGTACGACGGCCGCACGAACGTCTCGGGGGTGACGACGAAGCGGTCGGAGCGGACCGCCTCCCCCTGGCGGTCACGGAGCTCGTAGCCGTTGAGGACGTACCCGCACTTCTCGCTCACCCTGTGCGAGCTGGGGTTGTCCGCCCAGGCGCCCGAGGTCATCTCCCTGGCGCCGAGGTGGTCGAACGCGAACGTGAGGATCGCCTGGCGCATGAGGGTGCCCGTGCCCACGCCCTGGTGGGCGAGGCCGAGCCAGGAGCCGGTCTCCGCCGTCCGGAGGACGGGGAACGACTCGGTCATCATGTCCTGCGCGCCGACGAGGACGCCGTCGCGCTCGACCGCGAACAGCAGCGTCCAGCTCTCCGGCGTCACCGAGGCCCACGTGCGGTAGTAGAACTGCAGGCTCGTCATCGGCTGCTTCTCCTCGAGGTTCCACGGCCGCAGGAACGGGCGGGCGCTCGGTGCGTGGATGCCCTCGGCGGCCAGCGCGGCGACCCGGGGCGCGTCGGACTCGCGCATGGCGCGCAGTGTCACGGGGCCGCACTCGATGCGGATGCCGAAGGCCGGGAAGATCTCGACGAGGTCCATGGGATGAGCCAAGCAGAAGCCTCTGACACGGGGCATCTGATTTCCGGTGCCCGCGACGTCCCGGGCGAGTCGGCGCGGGGTCGAGGGGTCACAACCATGTGGTGGCTTGATCGTCGCGGATCGGCCGGGAGCGGGCGCTCCGGCTCTGAGCAATCCCGATGCGTCACCCTGCCCGGGATGGGCGCTGCGGCGGGCTGTCCGACCGTCGCCCTAGGATGACCAGTCGACGCTTGAGGAGGTTCTGTGGCGCTCACGCCCGACGACGTCGCCCGCCTGGCCGGGCTGGCGCGGATCGACCTGTCCGATGCCGAGCTGGCGCACCTCGCGCCGCAGCTC
>DASSQF010000114.1:0-2493 GCA_035702685.1 Propionibacteriaceae bacterium | reverse complement strand
AGCGTCGCGAGATCCTTCTCGCTGACCGGCACAGGGTTCCCCGAGGTGCAGAAGTCCTGGTGAGCGGTCGCTGCGAGGGTGGGGACGGCCGCGGTGAAGGCGGCACGATCCACTCCTGCCGCTGTGAGCGTGGCGGGCATCTCGAGGTCGGTACGCAGCCTCTCGACCCACGCGCTGAGCGCCAGCACGAGGTTGCGCTCCGTGCTCGCGGAGAGGCCGAGGGCCTTCGCCAGGGCCGCGTACCGGCGTGCGACCGGGCCGACCTCGTGCGGACGGAAGCCGAGGTCACCGGCGTTGAAGCAGATCACGGCGGGCAGCAGGATCGCGTTGAGACGCCCGTGGGCGACGCGGAACGAGCCGCCGATCGCGTGGGAGAGGCTGTGGACGATGCCCAGCCCGGCGTTCTGGAAGGCGATGCCCGCCATCGTCGCAGCGTTGTGCTGGCGCTCCCGGGCCTCCGCGTCGGCACCGTCGCGAAAGGACCGGACCAGGCTCGTGTCCGCCAGTCGCAGCGCCTTCTCAGCGAGCGCGTCGGAGAAGTCGTTGCAGCCCTTCGCCACGTACGCCTCGATGGCGTGGCTCACGGCGTCCATCCCGGAGTCCGCGGTGAGCCTGGGAGGCGCGGTACGGACCGCCTCGGGGTCCAGGATGGCGATCTCCGGCAGCATCTCGACGGCCGTGAGGGGGAGCTTCCGGTGGTGCTCGTCCGTGATGACCGCGAACGACGTCACCTCGGACCCTGTCCCGCTCGTCGTGGGGATGACGACGAGGCCAGCGGGCAGCCGGTGGCCCAGCTCGAGAGCCAGCTTCCGGACAGCCTTCGCCGTGTCGATGGGTGACCCGCCGCCCAGCGCCACGATGGCGTCAGGGGCGAAATCCAAGAACGCGCGGAGGCCCTCGGTGACGGCCTTGAGGTCAGGGTTCGGCTTCACGTCGGAGAAGACCTCGAGGGCGCTGGCGCTGACGAGCTGGGCCCGGACCTTCTCCATGAGGGGGGTGGTGCTCATGAAGGCGTCCGTCACGACGAGCACGCGCCGGCCGGCGAGCGTGCCCAGCGCCGTCAGGGAGTCAGGCCCGTAGCAGAGAGTGGTGGTGAGCTGGAAGCGGTACACCGGCAGGTCTCCCGTCGCGAGAGGAACTCTGACGCCGGTACTCGCTCGGGGTCATCCCGGTGTGCGCGCGGAAGACCCTGGAGAAGTAGTTGACCTGGTGGAAGTCCAGCTCCGCCGCGACCTTCTGAACCGGCATCTGCGTGGACGCTAACATCAGCTGCGCGCGGGCGATCCGCCATGCCGTGACATACGACACGAATGTGTAGCCCGTGACGGATCTGAACAACTTCGACAGGTGACCGGGCGACCAGTGGGTCGTGGCGGCCGCCTCGGTGAGGGAGAGGGCCCGGTTCGGGTGGCGCGCGATCTCGTTGAGGATGTCGCGCAGGTCCGGCCTGCGATGCGGACGTGAGCGGACCACCTCGTCGAGCACCATGCCGAGCAGCCGCTCGACGTGGACCTGCGCCTGGAAGCGGTTGATCGAAGCTGACCGCCGGCTGCGGTGACCGAGGATCGACTGGGTGAGGTGTGCGGCGAGCCGCGGGGCGCAGTCCTTGGCGACGGCCACGACCAGGTCCTCGACGTGCGCCACGCCGTCCCTCAGGTCGCCGGCTCCCGCGAACACCTCGTCGAGGAGCCTGCTGGCCTCCACGTAGGCGGACGAGAGGTCCTCGGTGTCGATGGCGTCGCGCAGCACCGTGTGGCCCGCCGCCGGGACGCGTGGCTCGGGAGTCACCTTGGGCAGCAGCTCGAGCGTCAGGACGGGACGCGGGGGCACCTGGGCCGGCGCCTGCGGCGGCTCGGGACGGCGCCGCACGCGCGCCACGCCGTCCAGCATCCGGCTCACCCCGAACAGCGTCTTCGCCGAGGCCGCGACGCGGCTGAGGTTGGACATCGGGACCTGCTCGTACAGGCTCTCCAGCACGCTGTCGCCGCGCCAGCGCGTGCCCGGCGTGAGCAGCCGAGGCCGCTGGGCCTCGGGCACCCTCACCTGGCCGCAGAGGATCGCACCCACGTACGTGTCGCCGTCGGTGACCGGTACGGAGAAGTCCACGAGGCCGGCGTGGCAGCTGTACACCTGCGGCGATCCCTCGATGACGGACTGGAGGCCGCCGTGCGCGTCGCACGCGTGGCACATCTTGTTGTGGGCCGGGTCGGAGCGCATCCGGCGACAGAAGTCGGTGAACGCGCAGGCGTTGGTGACGGGCACGCCGCGGGTGTCCACGGCGACGGTGGCGAGCCCGGTCGCCGCCGAGAAGTCCTCAAGGACGTTCTGGAGCTGACCGAGGTCGAGCAGCGCTGCTATCCCCAGATCTGACATGGGCCTCCGTCGGAACAGCGCGGACGATAGTCCCTCCTCTTCTCTCAGGTGAGCGGGGGGCCAGACCTTGCCCGCGGCCCGCCGCGAGCGGCACGGGCGAGCGAGGGCGTGGTGGCGAAC
>DASSQF010000113.1:0-19489 GCA_035702685.1 Propionibacteriaceae bacterium | reverse complement strand
ACACGGGACGACTCGATGTCGGAGGTGCGGATCCAGATGGGCGTGTCCCGCGAAACGGCCGAGAGCGGGCCGGGCGCACACGCCATCACGCGGTGGCTGGGGAGCGACGCGCCTGACATCCGCCCGCGTACAGGGCGGCTCGAGGTCGGCGACGGCTGGGTGCTCGTCTGCTCCGACGGGCTGTGGAACTACGCCTCGACGCCTGCGGAGATGCGGACCGTCCTCGACGCGGCCCTCGCCGCCTCACCCGCGGACCTCGTCGAGGCGTGCGAGCACATGGTCGCCTGGGCCAACGCGCAGGGCGGCAAGGACAACATCACCGTGGCGCTCGCGCGCCTGGGAGCCCGGGCCTGAGACCTGCTCAGACCGGACGCGTGGCCGGCGAGTTCGCTGTCGTCATGGCCGGGTCGCGCACCACGACGTCACCGAGGGCCTCGTCGATCGCCGTCATCGCGTCGGCGGGGATCTCCACGCCGGACGCGGCGACGTTCTCCGCGACCTGCTCCGGACGCGACGCGCCGATGATGGCGCAGGCCAGGTTCTCGTTCTGGAGCACCCACGCGACCGCGAGCTGGGCCATCGAGAGCCCGAGGTCGGAGGCGATGGGCTTGAGGTTCTGGACCCGCGTGAGCACGTCGTCACGCATGAAGCGCTGGATCATCTGGGCGCCGCCCTTGTCGTCCGTCGCGCGCGAGCCCTCGGGCAGCGACGCACCCGGCACGTACTTGCCGGTGAGGACGCCTTGGGCCACGGGTGACCACACGATCTGCGAGATCCCGAGCTCCTTGCTCGTCGGGACGACCTCCGCCTCGATGACCCGCCACAGCATCGAGTACTGGGGCTGGTTCGAGATGAGCTGGAAGCCGAGCTGTGTCGCGAGCTGATGACCGGCGCGGAGCTGGTCCGCGCTCCACTCGCTGACCCCGATGTAGAGCGCCTTGCCGGCGCGCACGATGTCGGCGAAGGCCTGCATCGTCTCCTCGAGCGGCGTCTCCGTGTCGTACCGGTGCGCCTGGTACAGGTCGACGTAGTCCGTGCCGAGCCGCGTCAGCGAGCCGTTGATCGACTCCATGATGTGCTTGCGCGACAGGCCCGTGTCGTTGTGGCCCTTCGGCCCGGTCGGCCAGTAGACCTTCGTGAAGATCTCCAGCGACTCGCGCCGCTCGCCCTTCAGCGCCTCGCCGAGTACGGACTCGGCGACGGTGTTCGCGTACACGTCGGCCGTGTCGAAGCTCGTGATGCCGGCGTCCAGCGCCGCACGTACGCAGCGGGTAGCCGTGTCGTTCTCCACCTGGGATCCGTGGGTGAGCCAGTTCCCGTAGCAGATCTCCGAGACCTTCAGACCCGAGTTGCCGAGGTAGCGGAACTTCATGCGTGGGCCTTCTCTCCGTCGGTCAGCTCCGACTCGTCGAGCTCCTCGTCGGAGTCCTCGTCCGACTCGACGTCCGCCTCGTCCTCGTCCTCGTACTCCTCGTCGCTGTCCTCGGAGTCCTCGTACTCCTCCTCGAGCTCCTCCTCGTCGTCGACGACCGCAGCCGGCTCCGTGTGGGCGTACTCCGCCACTGTCTCCGGCTCGGGCTCGCCGAACGGGTTGCCGATGGAGGACCCGCCGAGGGTGGCGAGCATCTGCCGCACGTTCGTGAGCTGGGCGGTGATGGCGTCGCGACGGGATGTGGCCGCCTGCAGCTCACGCTCGCTCTCGCGCCGCACCTTGTCCGCGTTCGCCTTCGCGGTGCTGAGGTGCTGGGCGGCCTCCTCCTGGGCGGCCTTGAGGTGAGCCTCGGCCTGGGCGCGAGCCGCGGACAGCGTGCGCTCCGCCTCGGCGTCGGACGCGGCCTGACGCTCGCGGGCGGCGTTCATGGCCTCCTCGTGGGCTTGCATCGCGGCGCTGAACTCCGCCGCGGACTTGGCGCGACGGTCGGCGAGAGTCTTCTCGAAGTCGGCCGCTGCCGCCGCGGCCCGGGCGCGCTGGTGCTCGTACACCGCCTCGGCCTCCTCACGCCGGGCAGTGGCCTCGCGGTCGGCGCTGTCGAGGATCTCGTCGGCCTGCTGGCGGGCGGACTCGACGATCTTGGCCGCGTCCGCGTCCGCCTTGCTGCGGGTGTCGGCGGCGTAGCGGTCAGCCGCGGTGCGCATCTGGTCGGCGGCCGTCGTCGACTCGCGCGTGAGCACGGTCGCCTCCGCCTTCGCCTTCGAGACGAGGTCCTTGGCCTCGTCGTTCGCGAGGGTGAGGATCTTGCCGATCCGGGCCCCGAAGTCGGCGAACGTGGGCTCCGCCTGCTGGGCCTGCTCCGAGGCGAGAAGCGCGGACCGCTGCCTCTCGGTGGCCAGGCCCTCCTCCAGTGCCGCGACCTGGGCCTGAAGCTTGGAGACGGCCACGCCGTACGTCGCCGTCTCGGACCGTGCCGACTCCAGCGCCTTGCGCAGGTCGGCGAGCGCCTTGTCCACCTCGTTCGGCTCGTAGCCGCGCATGACTGTCCGGAATGCCGGGTTCACCTGAGACATCATTCCTCTTCCATTGGGGGCTGACTTTGTGTCGTGGGGGCCGACTCGTCGGGGACTGCGAGCGCTTCGATGACGCCGGACAGGTGGCCGAGCTGGGCGTTGATGTCGTCGCGACGCCGGGCCAGGGTGGCGACCTCGGCACGGGCCTTGTCGAGCTGGGCCCGCGCCTCCCGGCGTGCCTGGTCGGCCTCGGTACGAGCGGTGGCGAGCATCTCGATCGCCTCCTCGCGCGTGGACCGGACGGACTCGTACGTCTCGCGCTGCAGCGCCTCGAGGTCGGCCGCGGTGCGCTCCCGCACGAGCTTGGCCCCGGACTCGGCGTCAGCGAGGCGGCGTGCGGCGCGCTCCTCCTGCGCCTTCGCCTCGGCGCGTGCGTTCTCGACAGTGCGCTGTGCCTCGTCCTCCGCCCGCTGGCGGGTGAGTGCCGCGTCCTTCTCCGCGGCGTCGAGCAGCGCGTACGCCCGTGCCTGGACGTCCTCAGCGGTCGCCTGTGCCTCGGAGACGAGGGCGATGCTGCGAGCCTCGGCGGACGTGAGGAGGAGCTCCGTGCGCTCCCGCACGGCCCGTACGTGCTCGGCGAGCTCCTGGTGGTGCTGCTTGCGGACTGCCTCGGTCTCCGCCTCGGCCGTGGCCTTGAGCTCTGCCATCGCCTGCTGGGTCCACGCGACGTGCGCGGCCGCCGAGGCGAGCTGCTCGTCGGCCTCGCGCTGCGCCGTGGCGAGCAGCTCGGCGCGCTCCGCCTGCGCCGTGTCCTTCAGGGCGGCCAGCTCCTCCTCCCACTGAGCGCGCTCCGCCACGAGCTGTGCCCGGCCCTCCGTCACGTGGGCCTCGTGCTCGCTGAGCCGCTGGGCCATCTCGGCCTCGGCCTGCGCGTGGGTCCGCACGACGTGTGCGTCGAGGTCCCGGCGGCGCCGGCTCTCCTCCGCCTCCCAGGCCTTCGTCTTCGCCTCGAGGTCGGCGTCGACCCCAGCGGCGTACGTGGCGAGCCGTTCCCGGACCTCCTCGACGGCGCGGGTGGACGTCTCGTTGAGCGTCTCCGCGGAGGCCTTCGCCTCACTGAGGATCCTCTCGGCCTCGGCCCGGGCGGAGGCGACGACCTCGGCGGCGGTGCGTTCCGCCGTGCGGGTCGTGAGCGCGGCCTGGGCGGAGGCGTCCTCGAGCAGGGTGATCGCGTCGCGGCGGGCTTCGTCGAGCCTGGTCGTCGCGGCGGTCATGGCCGCCTCGGCCTGCGCCTGCTTCTCCGCGCTGCTGCGCACGAGGGCGTCGTTGAGCTCCCGGTTACGGGCAAGCTCGGTACGCATCGCCTCAGCATCGGCTTGGGCTTCGGCACGCAGCTGGTCAGCAAGATTCTGAGCTTGGGTCAGGATCTCTGTGGCCTGCCGAGTGACCTCGATCCCAGCCGGCTGGACAACCTCCCGCGCGGCATGGTCGAGCACGCGTACATCCTCGTAGACCACCCCTCCGGTCGCAACCCGGCCCCCGGTGTCCCACCCCGTGGTCGAGACTTCTCAGAACCGCCGTTCTGAGGGTCTCGACCAACCCCCGCCTGGGTAGCTCGGCGACCCGGTAGCGTGGGTGATGTCCGGGCCTCGTTGTCCGGTCTTTCGGCACTGCGAGAGAATCGACACCATGGCCCAGTTCACGTCGACCGTCTACCAGAACGAGTTCCTTCCCGACGGCGGCACCGATGTCAACGCGATCGTGACGATCGACTGCGTGGGTGCGGGCGCGGCGGGCCAGACGGGGTCCGGAGCAGCCGGCGAGGTCATCATCGTCGACACGTCGGGGTCCATGGGCGAGACGAACATGCGGGCCGCGAAGCAGGCCGCGATGGTGGCCGTCGACGCGATCCTCGACGGCACGTACTTCGCGATCATCGCGGGCAACCACAAGGCGTACCTCGCCTACCCCATGGTCCAGACCGGGCCGGGCATGGTGCAGATGAACCCCCAGACCCGCCGCCAGGCGAAGGACGCGATCAGCTTCTTCCGGTCCGACGGCGGAACGGCCATCGGCGCGTGGCTCAACCTCGCCCGCGCCCTGTTCGACTCGGTGGGGCCGCTGTCGCAGAAGCACGCGATCCTCCTCACCGACGGCGAGAACCACAACGAGACGCCCCAGCAGCTCGACGCCGCGATCCGCAACTGCCTGGGCCAGTTCCAGGCGGACTGCCGCGGCGTCGGCGTCGACTGGAAGGTCGAGGAGATCCGCAAGATCGCGCAGGCCCTGCTCGGCTCGGTCGACATCATCCCGTCAGGCATGGACATGCCGGCGGTCTTCGGCGAGCTCATGCGCAAGGCGATGGGCCGCGGCGTGGCCGACGCGCAGCTGCGGGTCTGGGTGCCGCAGGGGGCGCAGGTGCTGTTCGTCCGGCAGGTGTCGCCGACCGTCGAGGACCTGACCGTCCGCGGGACGCCCATCAACCCCTTGACCCAGGCGTACCCGACCGGCTCGTGGGGCGACGAGTCCCGCGACTACCACGTCGCGATCCGGCTGCCGGCGAAGGCCGTCGGCCAGGAGCAGCTCGCGGCCCGCGTCCAGCTCAGCCTCGGGCCGACCGTCGTCACCCAGGGCCTCGTCAAGGCGCGCTGGTCGAACGACCCGTCGCTCACCGCGAGGATCAGCCCCGAGGTCGCGCACTACACGGGCCAGACCGAGCTCGCCGCCGCCATCCAGGAGGGCCTCGCCGCCAAGGCCGCCGGGGACGACCGGACCGCGACGACCAAGCTCGGCCGTGCGATCCAGCTCGCCACGCAGACGGGCAACGAGGAGGCGACGTCGAAGCTGCGCAAGGTCGTCGACGTGCAGAACGCCGAGACGGGGACGGTACGGCTGAAGCGGCAGGTCGAGAAGGCGGACGAGATGGCGCTCGACACCGCCTCCACGAAGACGACGCGGATCCGCGGCTGATGTCCGGCATCTGCGAGAACGGCCACCGGTCGAACACGGACGACTACTGCGACGTGTGCGGGCTCCCCGTGCACCCGTCGCCGACCGCCGCGCCCGTCGCGCCGGTGTCGGTGTCGAGGACGCAGACCTGTCCCAACTGCGGCGCGTCCAACCCCGCCGACGCACTCTTCTGCGAGGCGTGCGGCTACGACTACACGACGGGTACGCTCCCCCGCTCCGACGTCGCCGGGATGCTCGGGCTGCGTCGCGACGACGCGGTCGGGCCGTCGGCAAGCGCCGGTCCGCAGGACGTGCCGGCAAGCGCGCCCGCGCCGACCGCAACGCCCTCCTACCCCACCACCTCGCCGTCCGTGGAGCAGGCCGCACAGCCCGCGCCTGCCGAGCCCGCACCCGTACAACCGGCGCAGCCCTCGCCCGCTCAGGCGATCGAGGCACCCGACCAGGCGCCGCCCGTACAGCCCCCTGCTGTGCAGTCCCCCGAACCCGGCCCGCTCGACGACGAGGCTCCGACGCGCGGCAGGCCCGCGCCTCGGCGCGAGTCGTACGTGGCCGAGGTCTGGATCGACCCGGACTGGTACGAGGTGCAGGAGACCGACGAGCCGATGCCGTCCGTGTCGCTGCCGACCACCGTCGTCCTCGGCCTCGACAACCTCATCGGCCGGGCCTCCGCGAGCCGCAACATCCATCCCGAGGTGGACTGCGGCATCGACTCCGGCGTGAGCCGCCGCCAGGCGCGGCTGTCGACGGACGGGACCCGCTGGTACGTGGAGGACCTCGGCTCCGCGAACGGCACGTTCGTCGGACCCGCCGCCGGACCTCTGCCGACGTCTCCGATCCAGGGCCGGTACGAGCTCGGCCCGGACGACCGCGTGTACGTGGGTGCGTGGACGCGCGTCGTCGTGCGCAAGGCGTCGAAGGACGAGGTCGCCGCCCTGAGCTGAACCGGCCTTCGGCCCGTGGCGAACACGGCCCTGTCCGCGCGCCCTCGTGTGGCAGTCTGGCTCGCGTGACGGCACGGAGCCGCCAGCGAGGAAGGACAGCCGTGGAGATCAAGGTGGGGATTACGCACGTGAACCGTGAGGTCGCCGTCGAGTCGGAGGCCACGGCTGACGAGATCAGCGCGGCACTGGCCGAGGCGATCTCCAGCGGCGGCGTCTTCACCCTCGTCGACGAGAAGGGGCGCAAGGTCCTCATCCCCGCGTCCGGCATCGCGTACGTCGACCTCGGCTCCGAGCACGTACGTCCCGTGGGCTTCGGCACGATCTGAGAGCGGTCCGCACCCGGCGGACCCAGGGGTCGAATGGTCCTTCCTGGCAAGGGGCGAAGAGTCCGGTAGACTGTCGGAGGCGCCGGACCGGCGCCCGTCGTTGTACCCCGGCCACCGCGGCCGGTGCGGTGCAGCGAGGCCCGTTTTCCGGCCTGTGAGGGCCGGCCACGTGTGAGGCACCATTCTGACCACCATCGAGACCGGCTCGATCACGAGCCCCAGCAGCGCGCCCGAGAACTACGTCCACGAGCCCATCGCCGAAGCCGACCCCCGGGTCACCTTCGAGGAGCTCGGGGTCATGCCCGACATCGTCGCGGCGCTCGCCGAGATCGGCATCACCCACCCGTTCCCCATCCAGGCCCTGTCGATCCCCATCGCCATCCAGGGCACCGACATGATCGGCCAGGCCCGTACGGGCACCGGCAAGACCCTCGCCTTCGGCATCTCCCTCCTGCAGCGCATCGCGGTGCCCGGCCAGCCGGACTACGAGGAGCTCCCCGCCCCCGGCAAGCCGCAGGCGCTCGTCATGTGTCCCACCCGCGAGCTCGCGCTCCAGGTGACGCGTGACATCGCCATCGCCTCGACCAAGCGCAAGGCCCGCGTGATGACCGTGTACGGCGGCGTCGGGTACGACCCGCAGCTGGACCAGCTCACCGCCGGTGTCGACGTCGTCGTCGGCACGCCAGGCCGTCTCAAGGACCTCGCCGACCGCCGCGCCCTGGATCTGTCCCACGTCTCGGTGCTCGTCCTCGACGAGGCCGACGAGATGCTCGACCTCGGCTTCCTGCCCGACGTCGAGCGGCTCATCTCGAAGACGCCGTCCAGCCGCCAGACAATGCTGTTCTCCGCGACGATGCCGTCCGCGATCGCGGCACTGGCCCGTACGCACCTCTCGCACCCGGTGAACATCCGCGCCGAGGCCCACGACGCCCAGGCGACCGTGCCGGACACGACCCAGTTCGTGTACCAGGCGCACGACCTCGACAAGCCCGAGATCGTCGCGAAGCTCCTCCAGGCGCCCGGTGCCGACCGCGTCATGGTCTTCTGCAAGACCAAGCGTGGCGTCCAGCGGCTCACGGACGACCTCATCGACAGGGGCTTCGAGGCGACCTGCATCCACGGCGACCTCACCCAGGTGTCGCGCGAGAAGGCGCTCAAGCGCTTCCGCGACGGCAAGGCGCAGGTCATCGTGGCCACCGACGTCGCGGCGCGCGGCATCGATGTCGCGAACGTGTCGCACGTCGTCAACTACGAGTGCCCCGACGACGAGAAGACGTACGTGCACCGCATCGGCCGTACGGGGCGTGCGGGCAACACCGGTGTCGCCGTGACCCTCGTCGACTGGGCGGACGTGACGCGCTGGAAGGTGATCAACCGGGTCCTCGACCTGCCGTTCACCGACATCGTCGAGACCTACTCGACATCGCCCGAGCTCCTCGCGGACCTCGGCATCCCCGAGGGGACGAAGGGCCGGATCGTCCCGACGAAGCCCCGCGCCGAACGCGAGGACCGCGGTGAGCTCCTCGAGCGCGGCGGGCGCCGTGACCACGACCGTGACCGCTCCCGCGGTCGCAGCCGCGGGCCGGAGCGCCGCCCTCGCGAGGAGAGCGGGACGAGCGATCCCAAGCCCCGGCGCGAGCGCGTCCGGCGTCGCAACGGTGAGGTCGTCGCCGCGGGCGACACGGCCGCCGCACCGGCGAGCGGCTCGACCGCACCGACCGAGGGCGAGCCCGCGAGGCGCAGGCGTCGTCGCCGTCGCGGCGGCGCTTCGACCGAGAGCGGGACCGTCGAGGTCACGACCGAGGCCTGACCGCACCGAGTCGGTCGACGCGGGTCATCACCCTCCGGGTGGTGGCCCGCGTCGCTGTTCTCGGACTCGTGCACCACCGCGGAGGCCGTACCTCCGTGAGCACCGACCCCGCCACCAGCCTGTCGCGCGGCCCTGCCTAGGGTGAGCGCTTGTGAGCCTGCCTGTCCTCGACGCCCCACCCGCTGCCGCCGTGCCGATCGCCACGCGTCGGGTCTTCGACCTCGCTGCGCTGCTGACGCTGCTCGCGGTGGCCCTCGGCTCGGTCGTCTGCGCCACGGAGTCCGGGTTCGAGTGCGGCAACTGGCCCGGCTGCACAGCCTCGGCGCTGCTCCCCTCGGGACCGGTCACCTCGTTCTTCTACAAGAACCCGTGGATCGAGATGACGCACAGGACCTCGGCGATCCTCGCGGGCCCGCTCGCGCTCGCAGCCGGGATCCTCGCCCTGCGCCTGCGACACGTCCACCCCCTCGTGAAGGTGCTGCCGTGGGTGACGGTCGCCGGTGCGCTCGTCGCGGGCTACGTGGGCCGGCTCACCGTCCTCGGGCTGCCTGTGCCCTCGTGGGTGGGCGCGTTCGACCTGGGCTCCGCCCTCACCGCCATGGTCGCGATGGTCGTCGCGGCCGTGGCGCTCCGCCGGGGCACCACCGGTGGGACGGCCTCCAGGGCGTCGATCCTCGCGTGGACCGGCCTCGTCCTCATGGTGGCGATGCACCTCGTGAGCCTGTTCGCCGCCGGCAAGGGCTCGTACACGCGCTGCCTCAGCTGGCCGGTCTGGGGGCTCGTCCCCGCCGACCACTCGGTGGGAACGGCCGTCCAGGTCGTACGGGTCGTGCTGGCCGTCCTCGCGGGCGCGGCCGTCGTCGCGACGGTGGCCCTCGTCCGGGCGCGTGACCGGCGCTGGGCCGTGGCGGTCGGCGTCCTGCTCGGTCTCGTCCTGGTGTTCGGCGTCGTCATCCGGCTCACCCAGTCGGACCAGCTCGGCGTCCCCTTCTCGCTCGCCACCGTCGGACTCGTGTGGACCCAGGCGCAGGTGGCCGCCCGCCTGTCCTTCCGGCGTCACTCCTCCTGAGAGCGGACGGCAGGGATCCGCCGTTTCGTACCGGAGACGGCCCGCGCCCCACGTTTCTCAGGGGAGACGGCCACCTGAGGTACGAAAACGCGGCGCGCTCCGCGACGAGACCTTCTCCCCAGGCGCGGCGCGAGGAGGATCCGCGGCTGGACGCCCGTTCAGCGGGCGACGATGAGCGCCTGAGGCGCCGCCTGGTTCATGCGGGTGCGCAGCCAGCGGAGCTGGACCTCGGTCTCGCCGTCGCACTGTGCGACGACGTCGAGCATCTCCTGGTCGTGAAGCGCCGACCCGACCTGCTTGATGACCGCCCACGTGATGTCGACGAGGCTGGCCATGAGGTACAGGTCCTGCAGGTCCCGGAGCAGCCCGACGGGTCCCTCGCGCGTCGTCGACAGGCCGTCCGCGTGGAGCCGTTCCGGCTCGTCGTCGGAGTCGTTCTCCCCGTACCGCTGGACGACAGGCTGAAGCTTCCGGCTGTGCTCCTCGCACTGGTCGGCCAGCGTGTGGCACAGGAAGTGGATGTCGGGCTCTGTCCCGTGGCCGTCCGCGACCTGGCGGAACGACTCCGCCAGCGTGGACTCGGCCTTGTGCAGCATGCCCAGGTAGAGGTTGACGTTCATGACCGGCTGATCCCTCCTGAGGGTGCGCCCGAACCCACGGCCGCGGTCGTGCGCGGGTGGCGCGGGTCCGGCTGGATGACGTCCGGGAAGCGCGGGGGTGGCGTCGCGCCCACGGACTCGCTCGCCTCCGCGTCACGGCCGCCCGCGGTCGGCGGTACCCGGCTCCCCCTGCTGGGCCGCGAGGCCGTCGTCGTCGGCGCCGGAGCGGGCCCTGTCGCGTCCGCGATCTTCTCCACCTTCACCGCGGCGTTCTTGAAGACCGGCTGCTTCGACACCGGGTCCCATTCGGTGATCGTGAGCTCGTTCGCGGCACGCGGGTGACCGTCCGGGGTGCCGCCCACGTCCCAGTAGCCGTAGTGGAACGGGGCGAAGACGGTGTGGGGACGGATGTCGCAGATCCTGGCCGGAACCTCGATGACCCCCCTACGGGAGGTGACGCGGACGAGATCGCCCTCGCCCACGCCGAGCCCTTCGGCGTCCTCCGGGTTCAGCTCGACCCACGGTCCGGGCGCCGCCGCGACGAGAGGACGGGAACGACCCGTCTTCGTGCGGGTGTGAAAGTGGTACGCCGTACGGCCCGTCGTGTACCGCATCGGGTACTCCTCGTCCGGCTCCTCGTGCGGCGGAAGGTAGTCCGCGGTCTTGAGGATGGCGCGGCCCGCAGGCTCGCTGGCGCGGAACTTCTCCGGCCCCACCGTCGCGCCGGTGAGCAGGTCGTGGCCGTAGCTCTCGCAGTAGTCGGGGTCCGTGGGGAAGACGCCGTCTCCGTACAGGCGGACCGTCCCGTCGGGGTGCTCCTCGTTGCACGGCCACGGGATGCCGCTGCCGGCACGGAGCCGCTCGTACGTGATGCCCGTGTAGTCGCAGGGCCTGCCCTTCGAGCACTCCTTCCACGCCTCGAACGCGTCCTCGGGACCGGTCCAGGTCAGCAGCG
This sequence comes from Propionibacteriaceae bacterium, assembly GCA_035702685.1. Lineage (GTDB taxonomy): Bacteria > Actinomycetota > Actinomycetes > Propionibacteriales > Propionibacteriaceae > Fen-668. The sequence goes on along the minus strand of DASSQF010000113.1, from coordinate 8,374 downwards.
GCTGGCCGTGGAGCGTGGTGAACCCCATGCGCCGGGAGTAGTCGAGGAAGATGTCGAGGTCGCTGCGCGCCTCGCCGGGCGGGTCCACGGCCTTGTCCGACAGGTGCACGGTGCGGTTGACGTTGGTGAACGTGCCGGTCTTCTCGCCCCATCCCGCCGCGGGCAGCACGACGTCCGCCACCCGCGCGGTCTCGGTCAGGTACAGGTCCTGGACCACGACGAAGACCTCGGGCTTGGCGAGGATCTGACGGATCCGAGGGAGGTCGGGCATCGAGACGGCCGGGTTCGTACCGGAGATCCACAGGAACTCGATGGACCCCTGCTCCGCGTACCGGAAGATCTGCATCGCGTGCGTCGGGGGCGCCCAGTGCGGGATCGTGAGGAAGTCGACGTCCCACAGCGTCGCGAGCTCCCGTACGTGCTCGGGGTTCTCCCAGTTGCGGAAGCCGGGCAGGTCGCCGTCGGCGCCGCACTCGCGGTTGTTCTGGGCGGTCGGCTGCCCGTTCATCTGGAGGATCCCGCAGCCGGGGTGTCCCAGCAGGCCGCGGAGCAGGTGCAGGTTGTTGACCTGGCAGGACGACGCGGTGGCCTGGGCGGACTGGTAGAAGCCCTGGAGGACGGTCGATAGGACGCGCTCGGAGGTGCCGAAGATCCGTGCCGCCTCGCGGATGTCGGCCGCGCTCACGTCGCAGGTCTCCGCCGCGCGCTCGGGCGTCCAGTGCTCGACCGTCTTCTTGAGCTGCTCGAGGCCGAGCGTGTGCGCCTGCACGTACGCCTCGTCGACCCAGCCGTTGGCCAGCGCCTCGTGGATCAGGGCGTTCATGAGCGCCAGGTTCGTGCCCGGCCGCACGGCGAGGTGGACGTCCGCGTGTCGCGCCACCTCGGTCTCGCGCGGGTCCACGCACACGACCCTGGGTCGGTCAGGGCCGGCGATCCGGTCCAGCACCCGCGTCCACAGCACGGTCTGGGTCTCGGCCATGTTGTGCCCGTACAGGAAGATCGCGTCGCAGCTGTCGATGTCCGCGTACGCTCCGGGCTGGCCGTCCGCGCCGAAGCTCTCCTTCATCGCGGCGGCTGCCGTCGCCGTGCACAGCCGCGTGTTGCCGTCCATATGGGGGGTGCCGATGCCGGCCTTCCCGATGATGGCGAGGGCGTAGTACTCCTCGAGGAACAGCTGCCCGCTGGTGTAGAAGCCGTGGCTGAGCGGACCCTTCTCCGTGAGCAGCTCCCGACTGCGCTCGACGATGCGGTCCATCGCGACGTCCCAGCTGCACTCGATGAGCTCGCCGTCCACCCGGATCAGTGGCCGCGTGAGCCGGTCAGGGTGCGACACCCCTTGCCAGCTCGCGAACAGGCCCTTGGGTCCGAGCCGACCGTGGTTCACGAGGTCGTCGGCCCTCCCCCGGATGCCGACCATCTCCCCGTCCTTCACGGCGATGTCGCACGCGCACCCGTTGCTGCACAGCACGCAGGCGGAGTGGACCCACCTGTCGACATCGCCCTCCGTGACACCCTGCTTGAGAGCCTGGTCCACGCGTACCGGCCACAGCGAGTCCCGCGGGTACGGGGTCCTGGTCCCCCACACCTCGGCGATGCGATCAACCACGTCATCCTCCTCCGCTGGGGACGCGGACCTCGTCGAGCGCGTCCGAGCGCCTAATACCCAGCCCGGCAGGCGAGAACCGGGGCAGGGATGGCGAGTTGTGACGGTTCCCTCTGGGTACCTGTGGGCAGTAGCGGGACGATGGTCGAGTGAGCCGCTGCGACAGACAGGAAGGTCCGCGATGACGCACGAGGATTCCGCATCGGACTGGCAGCCGTGGATCGAGAAGGCATGCGCCGCGGTCGGGGTCGACCCCGCGCTCGTCGACCCGATCGTGGTCCTGGCGCTCACGAAGACCGTCGCCGAGAGGTACGTGCGACCGATGGCGCCCGTGGCGGCCCACATCCTCGGGCTTGCCCTCGCGACCCACGGTGTAGCGGCTCGAGACGAGCTGATCGACCGGCTGACGCAGACACTCCCGGCCGCAGCAGACTCCGAGGCTCTCGCCCGCGACACCTCGGCCGACGGTGACCGTTGACCGCCCCCACCCCGTCGGCGCACGGGTCCGCTCCCCGGCGCACCGTGGTCGCCCCGGCTCCCGATGTGGATGCCCGCCCGGGCCGTGGCCGTCGAGCCCGCCACGCCTTCGAGGCCGCTGGGTCTACTGTCAGGGCGATGAGCGAGGACGAGCCGCTGGTACTGACTCGGCGGCGAGTGAGCATCGGCACGTACGGCGTCGACGTCCGGAGCAGCCCGCCGCGGAACGCGACACCGGTCGTCATGGTCCACGGCATCGGCGTCTCGGGCGACTACTTCGTGCCGTTCGCCAAGGTCCTCGCTCCGCAGCGCCAGGTCCACCTCTTCGACCTTCCCGGGTACGGGACCGCCCCCAAGCCGCCCCGGCCCCTCGACGTGGCCGAGCTCGCGGAGGTCGCGGCGCGCACCGTGATGCGCCTCGGCCTCGTGGACCCCGTCCTCGTTGGACAGTCGATGGGGTGCCAGGTCGTGGTGGATGCGATCAGGGCCCGACCGGGGCTGTGCGGCGGGTACGTGCTCATCGGGCCCACGGTGGACCCCGACGCGCGAAGCCTCGTCCGCCTGGCCGTGCGGCTGGGCGAGGACGTGCTCCGCGAGACCCCCGCCAACAACCTGCTCGTGCTGCGTGACTATGTACGGATGGGCCTCGTGCGCTTCCTCCGCACCAGCCGGTACATGGTGGAGGACCACATCGAGGAGAACATCGCCGGCTGCCCGATGCCGGGCCTCGTCGTCCGAGGAGACCACGACCCCATCGCGCGGCCCGACTGGATCCGCCGGCTCGCCGCCCTCGCCCCGCACGCCACCTCGGTGGACGTTCCCCGTGGCGCGCACAACGTCCAGCACACCCACCCGCACGAGCTCACCGCCGCATGCGCACCCTTCCTGTCGCTCGTCGCCCCCGCCTGACGCTCCGGGCGCGCGACTACGCGTACGCGCTGCGGCTGCTCGCACGTGGCCGCACGTACGCGTCGGCTGCCGCCTCGCTCCGCGGCCCCCGTGAGGAGAAGCCGTCGGTGGTGCTCGTCCCGGGGGTCCATGAGCACTGGACGTTCATGCGACCGCTCGCCGATCTCCTGCACACGAACGGGTACGACGTGCATGCCGTTGAGACCCTGCGCTACAACACGGGCTCGATCGACGAGATGGCTGAGCTCGTGGGAGCCCACCTCGTCGCCGAGGAGGTGGACCGTTGCGTGCTGGTCGCGCACAGCAAGGGCGGCCTCATCGGCAAGCGGCTCCTCCTCGACCACCCGCCGGATGTCTCGATCCTCGGCCTCGTCGCGATCAACACGCCCTTCAGCGGGTCGTCGCTGGCTCGCCTGGTGCCGCTGTCGACCCTGCGCATCTTCCGACCCGACTCGCGCGAGCTCGCCGAGCTCGCCGCCGCTACCGATGTCAACCGCTCGATCGTGTCGATCTTCGGCAGCTTCGACCCCCACATCCCGGGAGGCAGCAGCCTCGAGGGCGCTCGGAACGTCCAGCTCGAGACCCGCGGTCACTTCCTCCCGTTGGGCGACCCGCTCGTCCACGCCGCGGTCCTCGAGGCGGTCGAGTCCTTCGCGGCGGACGCGCCGCCGCCTGAGCCGTACCCGTCCTGAGGGGACGGCTCGACCTGCTGTGGCAGGGATTCCGGTCGCTTACCTTGCTCGAACATGGCGTTGATCGTCGCCGAACCCGGCTCCGCCACCCTCATCCGTGAACGCACCTCAGGTTCACGACACCAGGAGCCAGCATGAAGCACATCGCCACCATGGCCGCAGTCGGGGCCGCCGTCTGCGCGGTCTCTCTCGCCACCGCCCTCCCCGCGTCCGCGGCCGGCACGCCGTCGGTCGACGGGCACTCCACCCTCGCTCAGATCCAGGCCGCCGCGACGACGGCCACCTCCGACCGGATCGCCTCTCTCAAGACCGCTATCGGCAAGGTCGACGCGAACAGGTCGCTGACCGCCGGCGATCGGTCGACGATCCTCGCCAGGCTCAACGCCGACCTCACCGCGATGAGCTCGCTCGCGTCGAAGATCGCCGCGGACACGACGGTCAGCACAGCGTTGTCCGACTACCACGACATCTTCACCGGGTACCGGGTGTACGCCGTCGCCCTCCCCCAAGCCTTCGACGCCGCAGCCGCCGACCGTCTCACGGGAACCGCGATCCCGGCGCTGCAGTCGGCCCACGACAAGCTGGCACGCGAGCTCGCGGCGCACCCGACGAAGTGGACGGACACCCTGAAGGCCCAGCTCGCCGACATGCAGGCCAAGATCTCCGATGCCTCGACCCACGCCAACGGCCTTGCCGCACGGGCGCTCGCCGTGACACCTGCCCAGTACAACGCCGACAAGACGGTCATGACCGGCATCCGTGCGGACCTCAAGACTTCGGTGGGCGACACCAAGGCGGCGGCGGCCGACGGCCACGCGCTCGTCGAGGCGCTGAAGTGAGCCGCCGACCCGTGGCAGCGGCGATCCTGATCGGCCTCACACTCGCACTGACCGGGTGCGCTCGGTCCGCACCTGCGCCGACCCACGCCTCGCCGCCCTCGGTGTCGCCGGTCTCGCCGGCACCGACGGCGGGCGCCGCGTCCGCCGCGGACACGAGCACGCTGGACGGCATCTCCAAGGACCTCGAGGCCGCCGACGGGGCGAACACCCAGACGGAGGCCGACCAGCACACCGCCGAGCAGGCAGCGGCGACCATCGACGACTGAGGCGCACGGCAGGGCGAGCGTCGTCCGGGTCGGCCGACGCCGGATCCGTACCCATGTCGTCTTCCGCAGCGCCGTGCTGGGCGGATGCGGACGGATCCCCGCGCCGAGCGACGAGGGCCGCCGGAACCGGAGTTCCGACGGCCCTCTCGCCTTCCGCCCGTCTCAGCTGGCGGCGTTGACGAACTTGTCCGTGTAGGTCTTGGTCAGGTCGATGGTCTTGCCCTGGACGTCCTTGTTGAAGAGGCTCAGCACGCTGAGGTTGGTCGGCGGGCCGTTGGGAGGCATGACGCCCGTCGGGTTGTAGATGCCCTTCTCCGAGTCGAATGCCTTGATCCAGGCGTCCTTGCCCGAGCCGGCGTAGTAGTCCGCCGGGATCTTCGTCACGACGGTCGCGCCGTCGTTGTCGTGGATGTACTTGAGGGTCTTCACGTACGCGTTGACGAGCTTCTGCACGGTGACGGGGTTCTTGTTGACGAACGCGGTCGTCATGTACAGCGAGGTCGCCGGGTAGGTGCCGCCCAGCGCTGCGGCGGTGCCGTCCGGGCTGCGCATGTCGAGGAGGATGAACACGTTGCCTCCGGCCAGCGCGGTCGAGACGGTCGGCTCGGTCGTCATGGCGCAGTCGACGTTCTTGTGGTCGAGCGCGCCGATGAGCGTCGCGCCGGACTGCACGCCGATGCGGTGGGTCGTGGTCGGGTCGACGCCGGCCTTCTTCGTCAGGTACTGCGTGAGGAAGTCGGTCGACGACCCGACGTCGGTGATGCCGAGGTTGAGGCCCTTGAAGTCCGCCGCGGACTTGACCTTGTCCTTGAGGTCGTTGCGGCACAGCTCGACCTCGCCAGGGGTCACGAGCATGTTGACCACCGACTCGACCTGCTGGCCGAGTCCGGCCAGGTCGATCGTGTGGTCGTAGAACCCGCCCACGCCGTCGACCTTGCCGGCCATCATGTCCTCGGTCGCGTCGACGCCGGCGGGCTCGTCGGAGAGCGTGACGTTCAGCCCCTGGTCCTTGTAGTAGCCGAGGCTCTCGGCGAGCTTGAACGGCAGGTAGATCTGCTTGTTCAGCCCGCCGACCATGATGCTGACCTTGCCGTTCGCCGGGTCGGTCGTGGCGCCCGCCACCGGGGCTGTGCTGCCGCCACCTCCGCTCGTACAGCCGACGAGGACCAGTGCGGCGGCGACCGCCAGGCTCGGCACGTACAGGCCGCGCCGTCGACTGCGGGCAGTGAGACGTTCCTTCATTGGACTCTCCCTTGATCTGGTGGTGAGTGATGCGGGTGACGCTCAGAGACCGGCGGTCTCGGAGCTGTTGAGCTGCGGTGGGCGCCAGCGCAGGAGCCGGCGCTCGAGACGTGCGATGCCGTACTCGGCGATGAGGGCGAAGACGCCGATGATGACCATTCCGGCCCACACGCCGTTGGCGTTGAACGTGCCCTGCGAGGAGCGGATGAGCTGCCCGAGCCCCTGCTGGCCTCCGAGGAACTCGCCGACGATCGCGCCGATGAGCGCGAAGCCGAAGCTCACGTGCAGGCTGGCGATGATCCAGGTGAACGCCGAGGGAAGCACGACCTGTCGGGTCACCTGCCAACGGGACGCGCCCAGGATGGCGGCGTTCGCGATGAGGTTGCGGTCGACCTCCCGTACGCCCTGGAAGGCGTTGAAGAACACCCCGAAGAACACGAGGACGATGACCAGCAGGATCTTCGACTCGATCCCGAGACCGAACGCGAGTACGAACACGGAGCCGAGCACGATGCGGGGAATCGAGTTCAGCACCTTGATGAACGGACCGAACACCTCCGCGAGGAAGTGGATCCGGCCGAGAGCGATGCCGCAGATGATCCCGAGAACGGTGCCGATGACGAACCCGATGACCGCTTCCTCGATGGTGACCGCGACCTGCACCCACAACGGACCGAGAGCGGTGCCTTCGGACGCCCAGGTCACGAGCTGGTTGACGATGCCGGAGGGGTGCCCGTACAGGATGATCTTCTGAGAGTCGTCTCCGATCGCGAGCTCCCACCCGCCGATGACGGCGACGAGCACCGCGATCTGCGTGAGGTGGACCTTGATGCGGTGGTTGCGCCGGCGGAGCTGGAACGCCTTGACGCCGGCTGCTTCGTCGGCTGCGGCGATCGCGGCCCGTGTCGTGACCGTGTCGGCCTGGCCGCTGGGACCCGTGGGGCTGGTCGTCATGGTCATGCCACACTCTCCGCAGACGTCGCCTGGCTGTACGCGATGTCGACCTCCTCGCGAAGGGCCTCCCAGATCTGCTGGTAGAGGTCGACGAACCGTCGCTCGAACCGGACCTCCTGCACGACGCGTGGGCGCGGCAGGTCGACCGGGAAGACCGCCTTCACGGTCCCGCCCGGTCCGGCCGTCATGACGACGACCTTGTCGGCCAGGGCGATCGCTTCCTCGAGGTCGTGCGTGACGAACACGACGGCGGGTCGTGTCTGGTCCCAGAGCTGGAGGAGCTCGTTCGACATGATCGCCCGGGTCTGGACGTCGAGCGCGCCGAACGGCTCGTCCATGAGGAGGATCGCCGGCTCGTTGATGAGGCTCTGGGCAAGGGCGACCCGCTTGCGCATGCCGCCGGAGAGCTGGTGAGGGAAGCGGTCCTCGAAGCCGGACAGGCCGACCCGGCGTACCCATGCCTGCGCCTTGGCCAAGGCCTCCGTCTCCGTCACGCCCCGGAACCGCGGCCCCATCGCGACGTTGTCGAGGACGCTCTTCCACGGCAGGATCGCGTCGGTCTGGAACATGAAGCCGAGACCTGGGGTGATGCCCTTGACGACCTGCCCGTGCACCTCGACCGTTCCCGCGGTCGGAGTCTCCAGACCGGAGATGAGGGTGAGCGAGGTGGACTTCCCGCACCCGGTCGGGCCGACGATCGCGCAGAACTCACCTGGTTCGACCCGCAGGTCCATGTCGGAGGTGGCCGTGTACTGGGAGCCACCGGGGGTGGTGAAACGCTTGGTGACTCCGCGCAGCTCGATGGCGGGGTCGGTGTCGGCCAGCCTGGTTTCGAAAAGGCTCGGGCTACCGGTCATCTCGGCCCACCGAACGTGGGCACGATCAGGGTGCAGCTGTTCATGTCGTCTCCCTTGACAGACCCCATCAGCAGGTCGGTAGCCGGGATCGTATAGTTGAAGATGCGAGGGGTCCGGTTTCCTCGACTTGCTCGCAATAGAAGACTTTTTCAAGGTTTTGCGCATTGTGCTCACCGAGCGAGAGGCGGCTTCGCGCTCGAGCGGCTCCGCTACAGAGAGGTGGCAGACGGCGATGCCAGGACCTGTGCCGAGGACGAAACGGGCACGAAAGCTCACGTTCGCCACCGAGACCCTGCTGCTCCAGATCGGCGTGCTCATGCTCGTCGGCCTGCTGAGCGCGTCCCTGTACACGTGGGTGACGTACCAGCAGCTGACGGCGGACACCGAGGCGAGAGCGCTCGCCGTCGCGCAGAGCATCGCCGCGGACCCGGACGTACGAGACGTCGTCACCCGGATGTCCGCGCTGCCCGCCCTTCCGGACAACCAGACCCTGCGCACGGGGCCGGTACAGACCATCGGCGAGGCCATGCGCGAG